>JAENZU010000480.1 GCA_016841125.1 Melioribacter sp.
CGGAAACGCAGAGACAAGTCCGTCCCCCAATAATGTGATCAAAGGAATAAGAACAAGCCAAGATAAAACACCGCCGCCTACCATTATTCCGGCGATTTTTGGTCCTATAATATAACCAACCCCGAGCAGCTCGGGTGTGATCTCTCCGTTTATTGTTCCGTTGGGCAGAGCCGATCTTTTACTGAAAATATATGTAGGAACATCTTTCCACAAACCTAAAATTGACATGAAAAATTTATAAAGAAATGCGATGCCTAAACCGTAGTAAACTTTTTTAGCAAGGTTGCCCCCCTTTTCTCCGGCAATAAGTACATCTGCGCAGGCGGTTCCTTCGGGAAAAGGAAGTTTGCCGTGTTCTTTTACAATAAGCGAACGGCGAAGCGGAATCATAAAAAGGATTCCGATAATACCGCCTGCTAATGCTAAAATAAAGATTTGAAAATATTTGAAGTACTCAGCGCCACCCGGTAAAAATAGAAGCGCAGGAATTGTAAATACAACACCGGCAGCAACAGATTCACCGGCAGAGCCAATTGTCTGCACAATATTATTTTCAAGTATTGTAGCTTTGCCAATTTTTTTGAAAACAGATATTGCTAATACAGCAATGGGTATAGAAGCACTTACAGTTAGTCCGACTTTCAATCCGATGTAAACAGTAGCAGCACCAAAGATAATTCCGAATATTATTCCAAGTATTATTGCTTTTGTTGTAAACTCGGGAATGAAATCAGTTGGTGATATATAGGGTATGAATTTTACACCGTTATGATCTGTCATTCGAAAGCTCCTGTAAATAGAATAAAATCAAGTTGTGAATATTTACATAATGATTGTCAATTGCAACATGAATAGAAATTAAAACTTCATTTTCCGCATTCCGATATGACAAATTGCAAAGTCATATTTAACGGGATCAATAGGATCAAATACCTTTAAATTGTTTGTAATTTCTTCAGCCATTAACCAGCTTACATTTTTTTTGGTAGTCAATTTCAGTTCTTTACAAATTGCGGCAATGTGAGTATCGACGGGGATTAATAGCTGGTGCGGCTTTATCTCTTTCCATAAACCAAAATCAAGCTCATCTTTTCTCACCATCCACCTCATAAAAAGATTCATCCTTTTGCATGCGCTCCCTTTGAATGAATCAGGGAACATAAATTTTAATCCATTTGTGGATTTGTAGTTTTTAACTGACACGTTAAAGAGATTATCGGAGAAAAAATGAATTGCACTTTTTAAAGTAGGAGCAGTATCAAAATAGTAAAGGATAAAAAGATATTTCAATGAGCCGTACGTTTCGTAAACTTTTTTCAATCCTTCATAAACTGCAATCACATCTTCCGATGTGTAGAATCTGTGATAGGCATCTAAAAATAGACTTTCACTTTGTTTACGGGAGAAATTCATCACAAAATCGTACGGACTTTCGCCCATCACATCGTGTAGCTTATTTAGTATTTTCATTATTTGCTGAATATTGCCGTATGCAAAAAGAGACGAAATAAACGCAGAAATTTCGATATCATAAAAGTTTGTAAACCGATGCGGGAATTCAAGCGGATCGGGAGATATTTTCGAATTGTCAAAATAACGGTAATGATAATTTAACCTTCGTTTTAATTTTGCTTTATCAAGATTGGAATATTTTTTTGTCATTTACCTTCCGTCATCTCAAAAGTAACATTTTCTTCGATGCTGTAAAATCTTTAGCCGTTAACTGATAATAATAAACTCCGCTGGGAAGCTGACCGGCATTGTAATAAATTTCATGAAATCCCTCGTTCATAGTTCCATCAATTAAAGTAGTCACTTCCCTTCCGAGTGAGTCAAAAATTTTCAGCTTAACCCTGGAATTGACAGGAAGTTCAAAACCGATAGTGGTTGATGGATTAAAAGGATTGGGATAATTTTGCTGCAATGAATAGTGATCCGGTACAGCGGCAATTTCATTTTCAGCGCGTGTGATGGAGAGTGTATCGGTAAAAGGTGCTGTCCATACACTTAAATTTTGACCATCCAATCTCATCCAGATGGGATAGACTTTTCCATTGTATGCGGCAATGTTCGTGTAATCCCCAAAAAATATGTAAGGATTTGGTGAAAATGAAGATTCACTTACTTTAAAATTTTCAAAGGTATCACCGCCGTCTGTAGATCTGGCAACGTAAACATTTGTAGAAAATCCGGTTAATCCTCTTCTATCATAAAAGATAAAATAAATAAACCCGGTTGTTGAATCGACGGTCATCCAGGGTAAAAATTGATGCCGGTTAGAGTCGTCGTCATTCACTCTAATAACATCGCCCCACGTTTCCCCATTATCGGTGGACTTGATGAAACAAATTTCACCATCCTGAGATCCTTCTCTTAATTCTCCCCACCCGATGTAACCGTTACCTCTAAATTGCGAATTGCTCACATCGCAAGCAGTAATCGGCATACCGTTGCATCGATAGATACCCGGAATTTCAAAATCCCACCCACCTTTATGTTCCGTTACTGGAATATCAGTACCGAAAGTTTGACCTCCATCAGTCGACTTATCGAAAACTATTCCCTCCGGACCCGACCAGGAAACATAGACTTCCCCGTTAGGACCAACTGCCGGTACTGCGCCTTCAACTGTTTCATCGGAATCGATGCAGTTACCTCCCACATCACTAAGTCTTACCGGCTCAGACCAGGTATTTCCATTATCAGTACTTCTTGAAAATAAAATGCGGGAACTATCATTTGGACTCGTACTGCCATAGTTATCAAATTCCGTCCACGACATATAAACATTATTCCTGAATCTTGAATTGGTGAGATCCACTGCAAGCCATTCTTTATCCTGATTTTTAGGGTATTCTAAACCCACGCCTGCACCGTCATTCCACGTTTGACCATTATCTGTCGATCGCTGAACTACAATTCTATCAATCCAATAACCGTTAATCGGATTCGAAAGATGACCGAAAAATAAATTACCCAATCCATCGAATACAACGCAAGGATCGCCCCATACTCCAAGTGTGGAAGAGAGTCTGTCCTCTTGCCAGGTTTGCCCGCCGTCTTCTGAAATATAAAAATAACTAATGTTAGCTCCGGCTGCTAAAATATCCGGATTAACCGGGTTTATTGCTATGCTGACTTCCTCGGGATCCCAACTTTCGGGTTTGCTTATTCTCACATTCGGTATTTGTGCATGAACTGCCGCCGATAACAGCAGAAATAAAATAATTATCCTTTCCATTCCATTTATAGTATTAGTTGATATTTAATCCAAAGTGTAACGGCAAATGAAAGTACAACGGATAAAAGTGTGCCGATTAAAACATACTCGG
>JAENZU010000481.1 GCA_016841125.1 Melioribacter sp.
TGAAATTAAAAAAAACAATTACCTGCTTTGCGGAAATATTAATTTTGAGAAAAAGTATTTTAATAAAGGGGTTAGCTTTTCAGACCAAGTTGCAGAAATGATTAATTATCCTTACTCGCAATATTTGCTTGTTTCAAAGGATGAAGATATTCTGAGAAAGATAAACGGCGAGTTAGGAGATTTAGATAAAATTATTGAAGATAATCTTGAAGAAAATCTGAGTAAAATAAGATTTGATAAAGATATTCAAAATTTTATCACAGAAGAGTTTAATTCAGTTTATTACGAAATGACTCAAAATGAAGTTGACGGTTTAATGGACCTTCTAAAGCAGCCTTATTTTTATGGTATGATAGAAGAAATTCCTGAATTAAAATTGATATAAAAAATAAAAAGCTCCGCGAAACGGAGCTTTAATTATTATTGCAAAGTAAAACTAATCTACATTTTTACGTGCGATACAGTAAGAACATTTGGATTATGTCTGATTGATTTAAGCATTTCATTATCGGCAGGACTTTTCAACTTCATTGTACAAAGCGCGACCATCCCATCTTCAAAAATGATATTTTCTATTTCCTCAATATTAATATCACCGATTCGCAAAACATCAAGTACCGAAGCTAACACTCCCGGTTTATCATAATGTTTTACAGCTAATTGATATGAAGTGTCGGTAACTTTAGCCTTGTTAACCCAATGCGCAATCACTCCGCTTGTTAAATACTTAACAATGATATTATAAACTTCTTCCGCAACTGCATTTTGCGCTTGTTCCGTCGATGCACCGATATGATGAGTTATATAAACGTTATCAAGTTCCTGCAATTTTGAACTGACCGGACCAGATTTTTGTTCGGGTTCATCTTCAAAAACATCAAGTGCAACACGAAGATTTTTTTCCTTAACCGCTTTAATTAATGCTTCCTCATTTATAATTGCTGAACGGGAAGTGTTTATCAGTAGTGCACCATCTTTTACGTAGCTGAACATTTTATCGTCGAACAGTCCGCGTGTCTGATCAGTGAGAGGCAAGTGAATTGAAATTGCATCTGCAATCGGAAGAACTTGATCCATTTCCGAAAAGTCTTTAATTGCCACACCTTCAATGCGTCTAATATCTTTACCGTAAACATTCATACCAAAAGCTAATGCCCGCTTAGCCAATTCTTTGCCGATGTTGCCAACGCCGACAATTGCAAGCGTTTTACCGTACAATCCTTCTGCCTTTGAATATTCTCCCTTGTTCCAAACACCTTTTCTAAAGTCAATTACATTTTGTGGAATTCTTCTGTCGAGAGAAATGATCAATCCCATTGCCAACTCTGCAACTGCGATAGAATTTTTTCCGGGACAGTTTGCAACATAAATCCCTTTCTTATTTGCGGCAGAAACATTGATGTTGTTGTAACCAGCACCGGCGCGTATAATAAGGTTGAGTTTTTTAGCTTTGGCGATCACTTCTTCGTTTACTATTGTAGAACGAACTACTAAAATATCGACATCTGTTGCCGCATCAGGAATGTCATTCTCGCCAAGTTTCGGGCTGTAAATAACCTCGAGTTCTGCCTCTTCCATTTTTTCAATATAGATCTCAGGAAACTTATCAGCAATTAGTACTTTCATTTTGTCACTCATTGGTACTCCAAATAATTTACTATTTTTATCAAATTAAATTTATTTTATTTCATCATTGGAATTTTAACACCGTGCTGTTTTGCATTATCGATCGCTCTTTCGTAGCCGGCATCAGTATGGCGAATGATTCCCATTCCCGGATCATAAGTTAGAACACGTTCCAATCTTTTTTCCGCTTCTTTAGTTCCGTCCGCAACTACCACCATTCCCGCATGAATTGATTTACCTATGCCGACACCGCCGCCATGGTGAACTGAGACCCAGCTTGCGCCGCCTATGGCATTCATGAGAGCATTTAGAATTGGCCAGTCGGCAATTGCATCACTGCCGTCTTTCATTCCTTCCGTCTCACGGTAGGGGGATGCAACGGAACCGCAATCTAAATGATCTCTGCCAATAACAATAGGCGCTTTCACTTTTCCGTCTGCAACTAAGTCATTAAAAATCTTACCCATTTTTGCACGCTCACCGTAACCAAGCCAGCAAATTCGTGTTGGCAGCCCTTGAAAATGGACTTTTTTCTGAGCCATTTTAATCCAGCGAACTAATGGTTCGTCATCGGGAAAAGTTTCTAAAATTGCTTTATCGGTTTCGATAATATCGTGCGGATCACCCGAGAGTGCTGCCCAGCGGAATGGACCTTTGCCGTCGCAGAAGAGGGGTCGAATATAGGCAGGTACAAATCCTGGAAAATCGAATGCGTTTTCCACTCCGTTTTCTTTAGCTTCGCCCCTAATATTATTGCCGTAATCGAAAGTAACTGCTCCTCTCTTTTGAAATTCCAGCATCGTTTTTACATGCGAAACGATTGTGGATTTTGCTCTGCTTATATATTCATCCGGATTTTCCTGCCTCAATTTTAAAGCATCCTCAAATGACATACCCATCGGCACGTAACCATTGAGTGTATCATGCGCAGATGTCTGATCGGTAAGTATATCGGGAATGACATTTCTATTTAATATTTCAGGAAGAATTTCACCCGCGTTACCTGCTAACCCAATTGAAATTGCTTGTTTATCTTCTTTGGCTTTCAATACCCTCAGCAATGCCGAATCCAGATCGTCGGCGATTACATCAAGGTATCCTGTTTCAACTCTTTTCTGCAGCCGCTTCCGATCAACATCTATTCCCAAAAATGCCGCACCGTTCATAGTGGCGGCAAGCGGTTGAGCCCCGCCCATACCGCCTATCCCGGCGGTCAATAAAAATTTACCTGACAGGGTCCCGTTAAAATGCTGTCTGGCACATTCGGCAAAAGTTTCATAAGTGCCTTGTAATATTCCTTGAGTTCCAATATAGATCCAGCTTCCGGCTGTCATCTGACCGTACATCGTTAATCCTAAAGCTTCGAGCCGTCTAAACTCATCCCAGTTTGCCCAGTCGGGTACAAGCATTGAATTGGATATTATTACTCTCGGTGCATCGGGTTAAGTTTTGAAAACGCCGACCGGTTTACCAGATTGCACCATTAATGTTTCATCATTCTCAAGAGATTTAAGACTATCTACAATTGCGTCAAATGATTCCCAATTCCTGGCGGCTTTACCTGATCCGCCGTAGACAATAAGCTCATCCGGATTTTCAGCCACATCAGGATCCAGATTATTCATAAGCATCCGCAGCGCAGCTTCCTGAATCCAGCCTTTGCAGTTTAATTCAGTTCCGGTTGGTGCTTTA
>JAENZU010000482.1 GCA_016841125.1 Melioribacter sp.
ATTCGGTTGATCAGTTAATTAATAAGAATGTAAAATCGATACTGCTGATTACCGCGGGATTTAAAGAGATCGGGAAAGAAGGGGAAGAGGTTGAAAAGCGAATAGTAGCAAAAATTAAAAATGCCGGTGCGCGGTTGGTTGGTCCGAACTGTATGGGGGTTATCAACACTCTCGAATCGACAAAACTTAATGCTACTTTCGTTGCGGAAAAGCCGGAGACCGGCAGTACGGGATTCTTTTCGCAAAGCGGTGCGCTCGGTGCCGCGGTGTTGAATTCACTGCGCGAAACCGATATAAAGTTTGCACACTTCATCAGTGCGGGTAATAAAGCCGATGTAAACGAAAACTCGA
The DNA here is from genome assembly GCA_016841125.1 of Melioribacter sp. GTDB lineage: Bacteria > Bacteroidota > Ignavibacteria > Ignavibacteriales > Melioribacteraceae > JAENZU01. The sequence goes on from JAENZU010000482.1 coordinate 352, forward strand.
TGCTGGAGTTTTGGAATGATGACCCGAATATCAGAACTTTAACATTTTATCTTGAAAGCTTCATTGACGGCAAAGGTTTTTTAAAAGAATATATAACAAAAGATACCGGCAAACCGGTAATCGTTTTGAAAGCCGGGAAAACCGCAGGCGGAATGAAAGCCGCATCGTCACATACGGGGGCGCTTAGCAGTGAAGACAAAGTGGTGGATGCACTCCTCAAGCAATTTGGAATGATCCGGGTAAGTGACATCAATGAATTGTTCAATACCGCTAAGGGTTTTGAGAACTTCCCTCTTCCGAAAGGGAATAAAATTGCGGTTGTTACCAATGCGGGAGGACCCGGAATTTTAGCGGTCGACAGTTTGGAAAAAGGAAACTTAGAGCTTGCAGTTTTAAGTGAATCAACAAAACAGAAATTGAAGGAAGTAGTTCATCCCGAAGGTAGTGTTGAAAATCCCGTTGATCTTTTGCCGGGAGCTACTGCCGAAGTATATAAAAAAGTAAATGGAATTGTCACCGCGGACGAAAATGTTGATGCGGTAATTTCAATTTTTGTTGAGCCGGTTATGGTTCAGCCCTTCGATGTTGTTGAGAGCGTCAATTCAGTTGAAACTGAAAAACCAATTCTGCAGGTGGATATGCCTCTGCCCGAATTCTGGGATAATTACAGAAAAAATTCAAAAACACATTTGCCTTTATTTAGGAATCCCGAAGATCCAGCCGAAGTGATTTCAAATCTGCTTTTCTATCAGAATTCACGTAAAAGAATTTTAAGTGAAATGGATCATCTAAAAAAACTTTTCTCTGATGAATATAAACCGGATTTAAAATTTGACAGCGGATATTTGTCACAGCAGGATGTTAATCTTTTAGCTGAAAAATATGAACTGCCTGTAATAAAAAATTTAATTGTGAGTCCGGAATCTTTAGAAAATTTGAACGGCACTTTTTATCCTTTGGTAATAAAGGGATTGAGCAAAGAGGTTGTGCATAAATCCGAGCTCCATGCGGTTAAACTCAACGTGAAAAATCACGAAGAACTTATTGACTCTGCAAAAGAGATCCAAAATAATTTTGAGAAATATAAATTCACACTGGAAGAGTTTTTAATTCAACCCTACATTCAAACTAAACATGAAGTGCTGATTGGCGGCTATCGCGATCCCTCTTTCGGACCGATAATCATGTTCGGTGCCGGCGGCAAATATGTTGAGATAATCTGCGACACTGCGATCAAATCTGCTTTTATGACCGATAATGATATTGAAGATTTGATAAACTCAACAAAGATCGGAAAAATTTTGAAGGGTGTGCGCGGCGAAGAACCGGCGGACATAGATCTGCTAAAAAAGATTATCAAATCATCGGCAAAGATGCTGATCGAAAATTCAAATATCAAAACATTCGACCTTAATCCGCTCATCATTTCTGAGGATAATAAAATTTACGCCGTTGATATAAGAATAGAAGTTTTTTAAATTCAAAATTGAATACACTAATTTAAGAGGAAAAAATGAAGCGGCTGCTTTTGTTAATTTTGATGCTTCCGGCTTTTAACATTGCTCAAACAGCAAGCGATGAGCTGGTAAATCCTAAAGATTTTATTCATGATATTGTGATCGATATCCGCTACAGCACACCCGATCATGTGTTCAGAAATTTACCTAGCGGCAATATTCCGCTGCCTAAATTTTATACGGCTAATGAATGTTTGATGGTACGTTCGGGTGTCGAAAAATTAAAGACCGCACAGGATTCGCTGAGAAATATCCGGATTCACAACGGCACCTCCTACCCCGAAGGTATCGGGATCAAAATTTGGGATGGCTACCGTCCACGGGCTGTTCAATATCTATTGTTCGAAGTTTATCCCAATCCGGCTTATGTTGCCGATCCCAACACCGGTTCAAAACACAACAGAGGCGGAGCGATTGATTTGACGCTGGTTGATCTTTCGACAGGCGAGGAATTGGTGATGCCCACCCCTTATGACGATTTCAGCATTGCAGCTTCTCACGATTATAATAATTTATCCGCAACCCAATTGGCAAACCGGTCACTATTGCTTGATATTATGGTGAATGTAGCCGGGCTTAATTTTTACTCTGCCGAATGGTGGCATTATGAAGTGCCCGGCGCGGGGAGTTTTCCACTTTTAGACTTTCAAATGAAATAGGGGAAAGAGATGAAAATGACTAGCAAAATTTTATTTGTACTGATCGCTCTTTCCGCTTTGGCATTCGCTCAAAATGAGTTTGTTGTAAATACATATTCAGACTCAACCCAGCGCGATCCGCAGATCGGGAAAGACGGAGCAGGCAATTATATTGTAGTTTGGGAATCGGAAGCACAGGTTTCATCGCAATCACAAAGCGATATTTATTTTCAGGCATTCAACTCTTCAGATCAAAAAGTTGGAGGCGAAACAATTGTAAACACTTCTACTGATGGAGATCAGGAGCGCCCCGCGCTTGTGGTTAGAGATAACGGAGATTTTATGGTAGTTTGGGCTTCGCATTCCGGCACAGCCGAATCTATCTTTGATATAAAGGGACGGCTTTACAAATCCAACAGTCCCGCAGCGGATGAATTTTTAGTAAACACGTTCACTGATAATTCACAAACAAATCCCGCAGTTGCCGCTGCTTCGGATGGGAGATATTTAATCGCGTGGGAATCGTGGCTGCAGGACGGCAGCGACCGCGGAATTTTTGCACGACTATTTGATGCCGATGGAAATCCAATAGGTGCTGAATTTCAAGTCAACTCGACAACTGCTTACAGTCAGGCTAAGCCGGCAGTTAAATTTCTGCCAAACGGCGGATTTGTTATTGTTTGGGAATCCTGGAAACAGGATGTTGCCACACCTTCCGGTTACGGTTTGTTCGGAAAAGTTTTTGCGCCGGACGGATCGGTTGTAAAAGACGAATTTCAAATAAACACATACACAAATGATTATCAG
>JAENZU010000483.1 GCA_016841125.1 Melioribacter sp.
TAAAAAAGAATTTATTGCTGATCTAAAAACTTCATTTAAAAAAATATTGGGTAGTGATATCGGAAAGACCCCGGTCTTTATACGCAGTGATACGAATATGGAAGACTTAAAAGAATTTACCGGTGCAGGATTGAATCTTACCGTATTTAATGTACTTGATGAAGAAAAAATTATTAACGCAATTAAAGATGTTTGGGCATCTCCATATACCGAAAGAAGTTTTAAATGGCGTCAGAAATTTTTGAATAACCCCGAAAATGTTTATCCTTCAATACTGATAATACCAACTGTCGACGTCGATATCTCGGGTGTGATGATAACCACCGGAGTTACAAGCGGGAACAAGGATGATATAACAATAGCATTTAGCCGTGGCGCGGGCGGTGCGGTTGAAGGGCAGTTAGCAGAAACTTATCTGCTGAAACCGGATGGCAGTTCAACACTAATTTCACCATCGAGAGAAATATCGTATACCACATTGCCCTCCACAGGCGGAACCAGCAAAGCATTTACCACTTTTGAAAAACCTTTATTGAACAAATCAAATTTAAAGGCATCATTGGAATTTGCGAATGAAATTAAATCTCGATTGCCGGGATCACCCGGAATTGAATCGGCAGGTCCTTATGATGTTGAACTGGGATTCAAAGATAATATATTGTGGCTTTTTCAGGTTCGCCCTTTTGTTGAAAGTAAAAGAGCAGCATCGTCGGCGTATTTAAACTCGCTTGACCCGGCGCCCAAAGATGATATGATAATTAATTTAACAGCAAAATTTTAAGTGGAATCAAAATGAAAATTCGATCATTATCATTAGGTTTTATAATTGTCATATTTTTCAGCAGCAATATTTTCCCGTATCCCATTGATGGCTATACTCTAACAGGTATAAAAAGACTGCTTAGGCTTCAGCTAGTACTCGACGGAAAAATAAAGGATACCACACCCATAAAGGGAGCTCTAAAATCGATCGATGAAATAACACTAAACTTAAAAGGTAAAAGAGGTGATAGTTTAACCGTTCTACCGCCGGTAAATCAAAAACTCCAAAAGGAGTTGGATAGGCTTTTCCCGAATAAAGATGAGAGTTATTCGATCGCAATTTTAGATATTACACCCGGGAGAGAAATCCGATATGCCCAGAGACAGCAGACAAGAAATTTTTCACCCGGCAGTGTTGGTAAACTTGCCATTGCGGCAGGACTATTCGCAGAACTTAAAAGATTGTACCCGGATTCGTTTGAGAAAAGACAGCAGTTAATGAAAATCCGAATGATGCGCGCAGGCAGATGGGCAATTACAAATGTGCATACGGTGCCTACATTTATTCCGGAGACAAAAGAGTTCTTTAAACGAACCGTGCAGGAAAGTGATGTATTCTCACTTTACGAATGGGCAGATCACATGCTATCGGTGAGTTCAAATGCGGCGGCAAGTATAGTTTGGAAAGAGCTCGTTTTGATGCGCAGTTTTGGTAAAAACTATCCACCAACCCCGGAACAGGAAGCAGATTTTTTTAAGAAGACTTCCAAAAAAGAATTGAGCGAAATGGCGGTCGATATTGTAAATGCGCCCCTTCAGGAAATGGGCATCAGCGAGGATGATTGGCACCTTGGAAGTCTATTTACCCGCGAAGGTAAAAATATAATCCCAGGCAAAGGGGGCAGTACCGGTAACCCTCTTGGTTTGATGAAATATTTGATTGCACTGGAAAGAGGAAAAATAGTTGATGAAAAATCGAGTTTGGAAATAAAACGGCTATTATACATGACTGATAGGCGGATAAGATATGCCCAGTCACCGGCGCTTACTGATGCTGCTGTATATTTTAAATCCGGCAGTTTGTATAAGTGTAAACAGGAAGAAGGTTATGTATGCAAAAAGTATATGGGGAATGTAGAAAATTACATGAACTCTGTTGCAATAGTTGAGCACCCGGATGGTGTAACATATTTGGTTACACTTATGTCAAATGTGCTTAAAAAAAATTCCGGAACGGATCACATGATGCTGGCAGGACAAATAGATAAAATAATAAGAAGTTTAAATTAGTTTTCTGTTAATTCTGATTTTACAACACGTGCGATAGACCTGATCTTATCGTTCGGATGTTCGCTAAACTCATCGATCAGTTTTAAATATTTCACATCTTTGGTGTGCATAATTAAATGAAGAGTCGCTTGAATTAACTTGAGATCGGTACCTTTTAAAATCATTTCAAAGCATTCAAATTCGGAATGACTCTTCAAATTTAATTCCTCAATCTTTTCCTCCGAAAGCAAACTTAACGATGCCGCTTCTGCTATCGGTATGATAACTTTTTTTAGGTTCGGTCCCAAAAGATTATCGAGATACTCAATTGAATTGATCCGTAAATCGGGTTGATTACTCTGAATCCCTTTGAACATTTCCAGCATGTCGTCGGGAGGATATTTCAATCCGAGCAATCTAAAAATTCTTTCCAGACTGGAATCGAGCTGCTTTTCTAATAGTTCAATTAAATTTTTTCTGGCTTCTCTTTCACCATCGATGATGGGCGTATCATTTATCACTTCAGAATCTGCGCTTATCTGAGAATAAAGGACCGCAAGAGTATCGATATACAATTTCGCTTCATTAAGTATTTTTCTCTCAATCCCCTTCCGATTGAATTTTAAATGAGGATATTTTTTACGGATATGATTTAAAGACCGGAGCGCTTCTTTTCTGATAGTTAGATCAACAGAATCTGTGTACTCAAATAATTTGTCCACTGCACGCTGATCATGAAGATTTTCCAATACTGCCGGCAGATGCCGTTTAATAGAAATATCAATATCGTCTCGTTCGATATATTCGTCAATTGTTGTAATTATTGAACTCCCGTAAAATCCGAGTGCTTCCTTAATTTGGGGAGACAGATCATTGTTGCTCAACATGTTTATCAAATATGGGACGAAGTCGGCTTCGAGTGTACGTCCGCATCCGAATACAGCAGCCCGTTTTACATTTATATTTTCATCACGAAGAAGAGTACCGAGATAATCGTATTTTATTTTGAGTGTAGAAATTCCAATCGCCTTTGCACAAATTATTTTGGTATTTACAATTCTTTCACTATCGCCTGAATCAACTGCCTCTTTAAGTTTTTTATCAATAATTTCTTCAAGTCCCAATGTGACTTTAAGTTCCGGGTTATCTCTTGTTTCCTGTGCAGCACCCAGCAATGCGGTATCACTTATTTTGTAATTCTCGTGATGAAGATATTTATTTATATACGTAATGTTATCATCAACGACATGCTCAAACAAATAGTTGAATGCTTCAATTCTC
>JAENZU010000484.1 GCA_016841125.1 Melioribacter sp.
TTTATCAGCCTGATCTTTCAGAGCTTTTACAATTCTCGGGTGACAATGCCCTTGATTTACCGCAGAATATGCGGCAAGGCAATCCATATATTTTTTCCCTTCAACATCATAAACCCAAATGCCTTCCCCCTTTTCAATTACCACGTCCAATGGATGATAATTGTGAGCCCCAAATTCTTCTTCCATTGCTATATAATCTTTTGCTAACATAAGTTTCCTTTTGATTGAAATTCTATTATTAATTTGATTAAAAATAATTATGAAAATTATCAAAATAGAACATCAGTGTCGAGGGAAATCGACACGGAATAAATAAATAACCAATTCTAATCGGGGTTCTCATTTAATAAGTTTGATAAGCATTATTGAGGATAAAATGTTAGCCGGGAAATTGTTGAAACAGTTTCAAGTGCAGCCTTATTCGTCTTTAACCCCAGGATTAATCCGGGGGTTAATGGAAACTAGAAATAATCATTATCTTTTTAATCTACATCCTCAATCCTCATTACTGATGTTTTCTGCTTGCCAAAACTAATATTATTTGTTTCAGACAATTTTGATTTTCTCTGCTGCCGCTTTGAAAAATTCTTTTGACCATAGTTCAAGCGACGTTTTATTATCGACAAAGGGTTCAACTTCTTCTCTCGCTTTTTCTACATCAAGATTATCTATTGTACTTTCAAGAATTTCCAAAAATTTATTTTTGGTTAACTCTGTATCTTCTTTATAATCACCCGATTGCCGCATCCTTGCTTCGAGATGGTTAAGTTTCAACTCCGGATAATTACCGACATACCAGGCAAAATCATACCAATCTCTTCCTTTAACTCTTGATTTCCATTTTCTGCATAGAATTGCATGCATTTTACCGGCGAATAATGAAGGTGGTGTAAAAGACTTAACAGCAAATTGAATCGGTGAAAAAACATATTTCATCTCCGTATCGAATCCGAGCGGAGGATGAGTGTCTACTTCCAACTTAATTTTAAGTACTTTCTGATTATCGAAAGACGAAGTTATGCTTGCCGGGGCTTCTATTACAATTAATTGGTTTAGAGTATTAGTTTTAATAAAGGCTGATTCAATTTCCGATCTTTTACTTTTCTGTTTTACTTCAAAATTAACTTCAAAACCGAAGGCTTCCAACTCTCTTATAATGGCATCTTTATATTTTTCAAAAGTGAAATCAGTATTATGCTTTAATAACGAAAAGTCCAAATCTTCGGAAAACCTGTCCAAGCCGTAGAGTATTCTCAAAGCGGTGCCGCCGTAAAACGCAGCATGTTCAAAAAAGTTTGAACGCCACAATCCAAGCAAAGCTAAAGACTGCAGCGATTCTCTCAAAAGCTGTAATATTTCCTGCTCAGAGTCAGGCAGCGGTTTGGATATAAGTTGTTTTAATAGATCGTTCATTTAATCAAGAATTCTTGTTTCAAAAAATTTACAAACCAATTTATTTTCCGAGCAGAATAAACCTCATTAAGCCTTTTAATGTAATCTTTATCAAGATAGTGTTCCAAAATATCCATGTCAATCCTTAAGTCATCGTTAAGATACGCATAATAACTTTTGGGAGATGTAGGTTTAAACCTTTTATCCAGCCAAATTTTATCCGCTAATGCTTTTAAGGGATTCGCCGAAAAATACTTACCGTTATTTGCCTCCTTAATTTCAACACCGAATGAAAATCGTTCTCTGTTGATCTGCTTGTAAGTAAACTTACCGACAGGCGTATCGAAAGACCGTGATCTTCCCGTGGTTATTGAAGTAATTGTTTTCACCTGCTCAGGGATTAATCCTGCAGCTGAAAGAATGTAATCACTACTGATAACCGAGGGTCCGTATATTAAGTTTGCCAGTAACTCGCTACTGTAGGGTTCTTTTCGCCATATTTCCCCAAAAACATAGAGCCCCTTTTTTACCCGGATTATATCACCATTCTTTAAAAGGCTGTTAATAACATCGCGCGGTTTTTTATAACCAGCAAGAGCTTCAATTACCTGTGTGTAATTGAAAACTTCTTCTTTTATGCTCTTTCTTATTTTTTGATTTGCTCTCATAATATGCGCTGTATGTCCACCATTATTGGACTTACTATGCAATATTAGAGAATTGTCTGGCGATAATCAACAAAATTTAATTCCTTGGGTATAAATATTTTTATAAACCTCTTTATTAATTTGAATGTACTATCTCTCTTTTCCAATGGAAAAATCAAAATAGAACATCAGTGTCGAGGAAAATCGTATTCAAATGATTAATTAGATAATTGTAATTGGGATGTTCATTTAATAATTTGCATTAGGAATTAAGAGGAAAAAATGAATATTAAAACTCTCAGCTTTAACATCGAATCCAATGGGTTTACCGACTTAATAGACATTACCGATGAAATACGATCTATTGTGAAAGAGTCGGGGTTTAAAGAAGGAAGCGCACTTATTTTTGCCCCAGGTTCAACAACGGGAATTACTACAATTGAATATGAGCCGGGACTTCTAAAAGATTACCCGGCATTTTTTGATAAAATTGCTCCTTCGGGCGACCGTTACCATCATGACGAAACTTGGCATGACGGCAACGGTTTTTCGCACGTACGCGCTGCCTTGCAGGGTGCTTCATTTACTGTTCCGTTTAAAGATGCCAGCCTGCTGCTTGGAACTTGGCAGCAAGTTATCTTTATAGATTTTGATAACAGATCCCGCAAGAGAAACGTCGTTGTTCAATTAGTTGGTGAATAAGTTAACATCCAAGCACGTAACTGTATTCGGCAGTTCAATGCCTCTGCCGGGTGAAGAAGAATACGAAACCGCTTATAGATTGGGTAGACTTCTCGGCAAAAATGATCTAAATGTCTGCACCGGCGGCTATGCTGGAATTATGGAAGCCGTTTCAAAAGGTGCTGTCGAAGAGGGTATGAAAGCAATTGGTATTACTGTGGATTTATTTAGATCTACTCCCAATCGGTTTATTACAAAGGAAATAAAGTGTGATACTTTGCTTGAGAGAATCGATAGGCTTATTGCAGCGGGAGATGCCTATATAGTTCTGCGCGGCGGAACCGGAACTTTGGTTGAGCTGGCAATGGTTTGGGAATATCTTAATAAAGGATTGATGACTCAAAAACCTATTGCTGTACATGGAAGTCTTTGGCAGAATATTATTGGTGAAATGGAAAAGCGTATTTCATTTGAAAAGAGAAAAACCGGATTGATAAAAACTTTTAATGAAATTGAAGAATGTGCGGATTTTATTGTGCGGCAGCTGCAAAACTAACTTTTCATGTAGTCCTCAACGTCAGCATAAACC
>JAENZU010000485.1 GCA_016841125.1 Melioribacter sp.
TGTTCTGCGGGAAATTACAGATCGCAAACATGCAGATGTAATTGCTGAAAAAACCGAACGGCAGTACCGTCTGCTCTTTAACAGTTCACCAATTGGAGTAATGCAATATTCTTCCGACCTGATCATTTCAGACTGCAACGAGAGATTTGCAGAAATAGTGAAGATAAATCGGATTAAATTGATCGGGTTGGATATGACTACCTTAAAAGACCAATCAATAATGCCTGCATTTTATGAGAGTCTAAAAGGGAATACCGGCTACTATGAGGGGCTGTATCATACAACATTAAGCGATAAAAATATTTGGATTTCATTACGAACTTCTCCCATTATTAATGAGAATGAAGAAATAGAAAGCTTAGTGGCATTTGTTGAAGATATTTCCGAAAGAAAAGCTCACGAAGAATCTTTGAAAAAAAGGGATGAAATTCTTAAAAGTATTAGTTTATCTGCAGAAAGTTTTCTTAAAACTAACGATTGGGAAAAAGAAGTTGACGACGTATTAACAAAGATGGGAAAAGCTTCCGATGTTAGCCGTGTCTATTTATTTAGGAATTACACTACCACCGATAAAGATTTAAAACTGAGACAAACCAATGAATATGCTAAGGATGGGATTGTTCCCCAAATTGATAATCCCGATTTAACAGCACTATCTTATCACAACGACGGATTTATTCGCTGGTACAATAGCTTAAGAAAAGGTGAAACAATACATGGGATAGTTAAAAACTTTCCCAAATCAGAAAGGATAATTCTTGAATCGCAGGATATAAAATCAATTTTGATAGTACCTATTTTTGTGCGTAAGTATTTTTGGGGTCTGGTCGGTTTTGACGAATGCTCGTACGAAAGAATTTGGAGCGAGCCTGAAATCGAGGCGCTTAAAACAGCGGGTGGAATTATTGGAGCGGCAATTGAAAGAAAAGCATTCGAGAGCAGAATATTAAAAGCGAAGGAAGAAGCAGAAAAATCGGAAAAATTGAAATCGGAATTTCTTGCTCAAATGTCGCACGAAATTAGAACACCGCTAAACGTACTTCTGAATTTCAACGAAGAGATCGAAGAAGAAGTTGAACACTTAGTATCACCGGAACTAAAAGAAAATTTTGGAATTGTAAAATCTGCCGGCAACCGGATCATCAAAACTGTTGATTTAATTTTAAATATGTCTTCCGTGCAATCGGGTAATTATGAAACTAAGTTTGAAAATTTCGATTTGAATAATGATATTATTCAGCCTCTTATTAAAGAATATAAATCTATTTCAGAAGAAAAAAATATTGAGTTGGAATTTAAACCTGCCTCGGATATTTACACTGTTGAAGCCGACCGTTATTCAATCGAACAAATATTTTATCAATTGATTGATAATGCGGTCAAATATACGGAATCCGGCTCTGTAACGGTTAAAGTCACTGAGTTCGGCGGCAATATTAAAGCGGATATTATTGATACCGGTATCGGGATTTCAGATACTTACAAAAAGAAAATGTTCGAACCTTTTTCGCAGGAAGAGCATGGCTACACAAGAAGTTATGACGGCTGCGGTTTGGGGCTGGCACTCGTAAACAGACTCTGCAGATTAAATAATATAGGGCTCAGTTTTACCTCAGAAAAAGGGAAAGGCACTACTTTTAGTTTAACTTTCCAAAATAGTTTGTGGAATTTATACCAGAATAAATAAAATTCCCGAAAATTATATTTATTCCTTCCCACTTGATTATTACTTAATTCTTAGTAATAATTAAACATTCAATTTAAAAATAAAAGCTTAATGGCTAAACAAAAGAAGTTCGGTACTTTCGGCGGAGTTTTTACCCCGTCAATTTTGACAATACTTGGTGTGATAATGTATTTGCGCCTACCATGGATTGCAGGGCAAGCAGGTTTGTTTGCAACTTTGGGAATCGTATTTCTAGCGCATTTAATTTCTGTTACTACCGGTCTAAGTGTTTCTTCTATTGCGACCGATAAAAAAGTAAAAGCCGGCGGAACTTATTATATGATCTCCCGCAGTTTGGGGCTTCCTATCGGCGGAACTTTGGGGTTAGCTTTATTTGTAGGACTTTCGTTCAGTGTGAGTCTATACTTAATTGGTTTTGCGGAAAGCTTTCTCGGTTATTGGGAATTAGAAATAACTAAAAATTCTATTAGACTTGCCGGAAGCATTATACTTGTATCAGTTACAATCATCACTTTCATAAGTACTTCACTTGCCATTAAAACGCAGTATTTTATTATGACTGCGATAATTCTTTCATTGATTTCGATAGTGTTGGGTAATCACGATTATGTTCCGGTAGAGCCATTACTAACTCCTATTGCCGAAGCGGCTCCTTTTATAATTTTATTTGGAATTTTCTTCCCCGCAGTAACAGGTTTTGAAGCTGGAGTTTCGATGTCCGGGGATCTTCAAGACCCAAAGAAATCAATTCCATCGGGTACAATATCAGCTATTGTAATCGGACTTGTAGTTTACATCCTTTTAGCCTTTTTCTTTTCATATTCAGTTTCATCAGATTTATTGGCAAATGATCCGAAGGCGCTATTTAAAATTGCCTGGATCCCTGAATTGGTTGTAGCCGGAATTTGGGGCGCAACTTTATCATCTGCTTTCGGAAGTATTTTAGGAGCACCGAGAATACTGCAGGCTACGGCTACTGATAATATTACGCACCGTTTTTTTTCGAAGGGATATGGTGAACTAAACGAACCTCGTAATGCTCTGCTTCTTACATTTATTATTGCCGAAATTGGAATTCTAATTGGCGAACTTGACGTTATTGCCAGAATTGTCTCGATGTTTTTTATCACTACTTATGGGTTTTTAAATTTAAGCTGTGCAATTGAAAGCTGGGCTAGTTCCGATTTCAGACCCGATTTTAAGATTCCCAAAATTGTCAGTATAATCGGTTCGGCTGCATGTTTTATTGTTATGATTCAACTTGATTTTATTGCGATGGTAGGCGCAACCGTAATTCTAGGCTCGCTATTTATTTATCTAAAACGCAAAGAATTAATGCTGGAAGGAGGCGACGCATGGGGTAGTGTTTGGTCTTCAGTAGTGCGAACCGGGTTAAGCAAATTAAGTATTCAGAAGACGGATGCAAGAAACTGGCGCCCGAACATTTTACTTTTTAGCGGCGCCGCATCTGCAAGACCGCATTTGATTGAGATAGCAAAAGCGATATCCGGCAAATTAGGAATAGTATCCAACTTTAACTTAATAGAAAAACCAAATGCCGAAACACTATTCAAGGAAGAAACTTTTACTGAAGCTGTTGATTTAAAA
>JAENZU010000486.1 GCA_016841125.1 Melioribacter sp.
GTTGTGCAGATTCATTCCGCAGTTTGACTAATGTTACAACTTCAGACGCAACTACTTTGCCGATCTGCTTACTTGCCTTCCATACTTTTTCGAGCTCATCACTATCTGTCGAATTATCCAAAATTTCATCAATTTCATTATCGGTAAATTTCTTTCCGTTAACTTTAGCTCTAAATGTAGAAAACTCTTTTTCGATCTTCGTGGAGAGACGAATTATCTTTTCGTGCAGTTTTTCGTCGAACTGTTCTCCCGCATAAAGATTGTAAATAATATCGAGCTGGCGCTTTAATACTTGGTCTTCAATTTCATTTGAGCCACGGAATTTTTTCAGCTTCTCAAAATCTTCTTTGTCGGCATAAACTTTATTCATTTCAATTTGGAGATCGGATGCTTTCGCATATTTTTTTTCATCTCCGCTGATAGTTGCATCAAAGTATGCCGAGTTGGTTTCGCGTGTTAATTCAACCACCTTGCTTTCATATTCTTCAATAAATTTCTTTAATTCTAGTTCCATTGCTTTCATTCAATAATTAGTTAAACAATTCTTCGTCCCTATAAAATAGCAATATGGCCGAATGTGGTACAACAAATAATTTTTCATTATCAAATTCAATTTCAACAGCATCCTTTTTGAGAAATAGCGCAAAGTCGCCCTCTTTGGCCTGCAGTGGAATATAATTAACTGCCGACTCTTCCTTCCATGGTTCGCTATTATCAGTCGGCATAGCAAGGGGATAACCCGGACCAACCTTTATAACGTACCCGCCTTGGACTTTTTCTTTTTCAGAAACTCCGGGGGGCAAGTATAAACCGCTGTTGGTCTTCTGCAGGTTTTCTTCAGGTTTAATCAGAACTCTATCCCCAACAACAATTATCTTCTGAGCATCAATCATTTTTGTCACTTCAGTACTTCCTTTGTTTAAATTTAAACTTTAACAATATAAACATAGAATATATTATGCAAGTTTCTCTTGCAATGAAATTACCATTTTTTCTTTGAGCGTAGCGTCCCGAAATTATTGAAATTTCATTTTTGAAAATAACGAAATTGATAATTAAAAAACTCCCCCAACTCCTTATCCCAAAATCACTATCGCTAAAGGTAATATCAAGTTGATTGAAGGAATTAAAATAGTTATCATTAAATAATTATTTTCAATAAATCTATTATGATAATTAAATTTTATAAGGATAAATCATGTTAACAGTTGGTGATAAATTTCCGGAATTTAAAAAATTAGCAACAGTCTCAATTGAAAAAGGAAAAGAGTTTTTAGAAATCTCATCCGAACAGCACGTATCCGAGGGTAAGTGGATGGTTATGTTCTGGTATCCAAGGGACTTTACATTCATTTGTCCGGTTGAGATCGCCGAGTTCAATAAGCAGTTCGAAGAATTTAAAGATAGAGATACTCTTCTCTATGGCGCATCAACCGATACTGAGTATGTTCATTTAGCCTGGCGAAAAAATCACGAAGACTTGAAAGATTTAAAGTTTCCTCTCATTGCAGACACTTCAAAATCACTTGCCGAAGAACTCGGCATTTTGGAAGCAAATGATAAAGTCGCTTACAGAGCTACATTTATTGTTGATCCTAAAGGGATCATAAGACATGTCAGCGTTTTCGATTTGAATGTTGGTAGAAATGTAAATGAAATCATAAGAGCGCTGGATGCATACCAGGCTGATGAACTAGAAAGCAATTCAAATTAAATTGAACGATCTCCAATTTTTATTTATGAACCGGTACTCCCGTATTTATATCAATGGATAAAGAAAAACAAAAATTTATAAATAGTCTTTATTTGCCCCTCGGGTTTATTGCAATTATTTGGATTGTAAAAGTAGTTGAAACCATCGCCGGAATTTCATTTGTTCAGTTTGGGGTTTACCCGCGAAATACTGATGCACTGACGGGAATAATTCTCTACCCTTTTATTCATGGCAATTGGGATCACTTATTTTCAAACACACTACCAATATTATTTTTGGGCACCGGTATTGGCTACTTTTATCCTTCGGTATCAAAAAGATTATTTGTACTGCTCTATTTGATTCCCGGCATAATCATCTGGCTGATTGCAAGACCAAGTTACCATATTGGTGCAAGCGGAATTGTTTACGGGATGGTTACTTTTTTGTTCTTCAGCGGAGTTATCCGCAGAGACAGAAGAGCTATCTCTCTTGCTTTACTCGTTACATTTTTATACGGCAGTTTGGTCTGGGGATTACTGCCAATTAAATCGGGAATTTCCTGGGAAGGACATTTAGCCGGATCTTTAGTTGGAATAGCTGCAGCAATAATGTATCGAAAATATGATCCTTATGACCCCTACGGTTATGAGGAAGAAAATGAAATTGATGAAATCGACATCAATTAATTTTTAAGAGAATTCTGCCCCACTTTGGTTTTATACTGATACTTTGCGAAGCCTTGTTAAATTGATATTCGTCAATGTTCAAGAGGTCTTTGTACCTGCCGCTAATAATAGGAAGATTGATTATATTTTCTTCCTTAGAATTATTTAACACAACAATTATTGAGTTATCCTCATCATACCTCTCGAAAGCAAAGGCATCATTTTGATTATCCGCCATCAAAGCTTTGTACTTGCCGATCTGAAGCACTTCGTTTGAGTTTCTTATCCCGATCAATTTTTTATAATGTTCAAATAATTCTTTATTCAAATTAACTTCATCGGCTTTAGCTTTTTTAGTTTGATCGGGCAGGTAAATTTCATCATCATATTTGAAGTCATCCCAAACCATTGGTTTTCTGCAGCATGGATCATTTGCACCCCACATTCCGGTTTCATCTCCGTAATAGATCATTGGAGCGCCGACATAAGTCATCTGAAAAATCACCATCAGCTTTTGAATTTCGATCTCCCTCTCGCCGGGTTTTGTGGTATTATAATCAGGATTACTCCCCTTCGATAGTTCAAAATATTTTCCCCAATCGCGGTAGCGCCCAACGTCTTTATTTACAATGTGAGATAACAATCTGTTTGTGTCGTGACTGTCGAATAAATTCTGCATTACATATTCAACCCCGCCGGGATAAGCCTTCCGGAGAATCTCAAGTTTTTTATCAAACTGCGCAGCATTAATTTTGAATTTATCATTTATAAAAAACTCTTCGCATGTAAACGCAAAATTGTAGTTCATCACAGCATCAAACTCATCACCTCGTAAATAAGGTTTGTTGAATTTTACGCTGTCGATTATCTCAGCAGTTATATATGCATTGGGATTAATTGCTTTCAGATGCTTTCGCCAATCCTTCCAAAAAT
>JAENZU010000487.1 GCA_016841125.1 Melioribacter sp.
ATACCCGCAACCGCACTAGCCAATAGACATGCCCATAGCAGCGCTGAGAATGAGTCGGCATTGCTGATTGTCTGCTGCATTCCGTAGTCTGCAATATTTTGTTCACATAATGATTGTACTCCTGTATAGTAGAGTCCGGCAATTGTGCCGAACAAAATAACGAAAATTTGAATAGCCGCATTATACCATTTTGTTTTCAAGTTGCGGTTCGTTTCACCATCTTCAAGTGAATCTTTAAACTCAGCCCCCGGTTTAAATAGTTGCCCTTTTAATCTAGACCGCTTTTCAGCAGCGTACATCGGGCCAAAATCTTTTTGGGTGTAAGCAACAACAAATACAAAAAACAATGCAGCAATTGGGTAAAACCTAAACGGAAGCGTTTGAATAAAAACATCGTAAGCAGATTCGGTTGATCCGATAAGATTAAGTCCGTCGGAGATAAGCCCTAATTCATAACCAATCCACGTACTGATCAATGCGATGCTGGCAATAGGTGCGGAAGTAGAATCAACAATGTATGCTAACTTTTCGCGGGATATTTTAAGCTTATCCGTAATCGGTCTCATCATATTACCTATGATGAGCGTGTTTGCATAGTCGTCAAAAAATATCGCAAGCCCCATTAACCAGCTTGCCAGCATTCCGGACCTTGCATTTCTTGCAAGTTTAGTTATCTGATTAGCAAGCCCGATCGTTCCCCCATTTCTGGAAATTATTCCGACAACCCCGCCAATCATAAGTGTAAACAGAATTATGAACATGTGGTCTTTATCAATTACGGCATTAAGCAAAATGGTATCTGCCATCCTCATGAGTGCGGTAAAGGGATTAAAATCATAAATAAAAATAGCGCCGATATAAATGCCGGCAGCAATAGAGACCATAACTTCTCTAATCAATAGGGCTAAAAGTATTGCCAGTAAAGGCGGAATTAAGCTTAACCACCCCGGTAATATTTTTATATTTATTGTCTGATCGAGATATTTAAAATCAAATTGATAGCTGCCCGATTTATCCAAAATGAATGTTGTATCTATTTCCCCATTAACCGTTTTAAATAAATATTCCTTTCGTAAATGTTCACCGCTCACTGTAAATTTAATTTCGGAAAAAGATGAATCAAGATTCGTAATTTTAATCGGGAATTCAATACCGCGCAGATTGATTGAGGGAATTTCTATCTGTTGAGCTGATAGATTGGCAGATAGAAATAGAATGATTAGTATAAAATATTTATTCAATTACTCTCAATTTTTTTTTTACTAAATTATAATAGATGAATAGTGAATATAAAATTGCTTTTGAATAATTGAAAGAATTTTATTTTCTTTTTACGATTTATAGCAAAGGATTAAAATGTACAGGTTAATGATATTTCTAAAAAAAACGGATAATGAACCGCTTGTTAATCATTTTAAAAATGTAATTTTGAAATATTTGCGGGAGATGAGCGGTCAAGATATTGCGCTTGCAAAAATTGAGGGATCAAATTTTATGGAAGATAAGTATCTTTATTACTGCGAGATAAGTGCAAAATTAAAAGAGGATATTGATAAAATGATGGTCTCTCCAACCGGGAGAAAATTTACCCGTGAAATCTCATCGTTCGTAAATGACATAGTTATGTTTTATGCAAATTATGATGCGGAGCAATAATGCTGCTATTTTTAATAAGACACAGTTACGCTCAGAGTACTTCTCCCGATTTTCAAAGAGAACTGAGTGAAAGAGGAATACAAAATTTGAAAAATTCCATTCAGCATTGGAAAAGTTTTCATATCTCTTTTGATATAATTCTTACTTCACCACTGGTAAGGGCAATACAGACTGCGGAAATAATTAAATCAATGTACTCGACTAAGTTGAATATAATCACTGAAACTAGTTTAAGTCCGGGAAGTAATACATTCGAAATTATTAATATCTGTAATGCGCTTGAGTTGGAAAAGATTGCACTGATTGGTCATCAACCTGATTTGTCCATTCATCTTTCCACATTGGCATCAGGTGGAACCGGATTGAATTTGAGTTTTGCTCCCGCCGCGCTTGCTGAAATTTCTTACCATAAAAAGATTAGAATAGGAAACGGAGTGTTGGAAAAATTATTACCGCCAATTTCTCAATACCATCAAAGAAGTTAATTTCATTCAATATATTTAAAAATTATCGTTGACTATAAAAAAAAAAGCAAGACTGATAATTCAATCTTGCTTTTTCGGCTTATGAAAATGTGTTGTTTAATAATTTATTCTAATATATGGGGAGAATACTAAGAAACTATTACTTCTCCACGGAGAGATAGTTTCAACGTCTGTGAGTGCATCAATAAATTTAATTTCAAATCCAAAAGTTTCATTAAGCATTACTTTGCCGCCAAGGGCAATATATGAATATTCTTTCTGGAGATTATATCCGTACATTGCTGAAATTTCATGCTGCACTAATCCGCCTCTTCCGCTAATGGCAATTTTTCCAAGAGCAAAACTTTCGTTTGGATCGAAGTTAGGATCCAGCGCGGAGATATCATTTGCTTTATCTAATTCTGGACCAACCTCCATATAAGCTAAATCGTGATTGCTATAACCTGCGCCAACCGAAATATCTCCTAATTCTTAAAGATTAAACAAGTCTTTCTTCTCAATCATGGCAGTAAAATAAGATTGTATCGCGTAAAACTGATTTAATCTGGCAGGTTTGTAGTCAGACTTTTTATAATCGGAAAGCGTAAACTGCGCTTCCAAATTGATGTATGTGTTATCCAGTAAATCGGAGAAATACTGGAAAGGATCACCGGACAAATTCAAATAGATAGATTGACCTGATTTATACAATGGTGAGTTCGGCATACGGCTTGTGTAAGGGGAACTTGAAGAAAATCCGGTACCAACTCTGAACCTATAAAGATAATCTTCAGGATTATTATTAAGCGCATTATGATACGAGACTTGAAGCCCGGCAAAGTATTCGTCGTAATACCAGCCTGGTATGAACACTTTATCGTTACCCCACTTTCCAAAGAAAGAAATTAAATACTTATCTTTATAATTAGATGTAGTGGACCAAAACATTAATTCTGGATTAAATAGATTCAAATTTATATCGAAATAATATCCAGCTTTGGTGTTGAACTCATCTTTTGTCAGATTGCGGTAAGAATAGGACTGCTCTTTAAGTTTTTCATATAAAGTAGAACCTATTACTTCTTTAAGGAAGAAGGCATCTTCAATTTCATCGAAAAGAGGAGTTTGCCATTTTTTATCTATTTCACTTTCGGGCAGAAAGGCAAAA
>JAENZU010000488.1 GCA_016841125.1 Melioribacter sp.
GAAATTACCTTCCTTAAGAACGCCGGTTGTGAAATTGTCAATAGTAGTTTGCACCATGATGAATATACAATTGCAGCATATTATATTCTTACAACTGCCGAAGCTTCATCAAATCTTGCCCGTTACGACAGTGTTAGATATAGTGTCAGAGATAACGAATCGACAAATTTAGATGAGATGTACACAGGCTCAAGATCCAAAGGATTTGGAAAGGAAGTTAAGCGAAGAATAATGCTCGGCACTTATGTGCTTTCTGCAGGATATTATGATGCCTATTACAGAAAAGCTCAAAAAGTAAGAAGATTGATTAAACAAGATTTTGATTCTGCTTTCAAAAAAGTGGATTTAATTTTAACTCCTACTGCTCCGACAACCGCCTTTAAATTGGGCGAAAATATTGACGATCCGTTAAAAATGTATTTAAATGACATTTATACTACATCAGCAAATTTAGCAGGAATACCGGGACTTAGTATTCCAATAGCTAAAAATAATAACGGACTTCCGATTGGAATTCAGTTTATGGCAGATCAATTTAATGAATTAAAACTTCTGCAAATCGGCAGCTTTCTTCAAAATCAAAAACGGGTCATTAACTTTTCTGACTCTTTCTTAAAGTAAATTTTCGAAAGAATTTCTACTTTAATTTTGCTACATTTTGTAATTAAAATTTTTCAAATAAAACTGGACTAAATATGAGTATTCTGCTTGATAAAAAAACTAAGGTTGTTGTTCAAGGAATTACAGGCAGCGAAGGATCTTTTCACACGAAACAGATGATTGAGTACGGAACCCAGGTTGTTGCGGGTGTTACACCTGGTAAAGGTGGTACTAAGTTCGATGGGATACCGGTCTATAATACAGTTAGTGATGCGGTGAGAGCGCAGAAGGCTACTGCGTCGGCAATATTCGTACCTCCCCCGTTTGCTGCAGATGCAATTTTAGAAGCTGCAAATGCAGGCATCAAACTTATTGTCTGCATAACCGAAGGTATTCCGGCAAAAGATATGGTTAAAGTTTATGATGCCATTAAAAAAATGGACGTTAAATTAGTCGGACCTAACTGCCCAGGTGTTATATCCCCCGGTAAAGCAAAAATAGGAATTATGCCCGGATTTATTCATCGGAAAGGAAAAGTTGGAGTAGTATCGAGAAGCGGAACCTTAACATACGAAGCCGTTAAACAATTGAGTGATTTAAAGATTGGACAATCCACCTGTGTTGGCATTGGCGGAGATCCGGTGATCGGTTCAAATTTTACCGACATTATTAAAATGTTTAACGATGACCCCGGTACCGAAGGTATTGTTATGATTGGCGAAATTGGCGGCACTGCCGAAGAAGAGGCTGCGGCGTTCATTAAAAAAAATGTGACTAAACCTGTAGTCGGGTTCATCGCAGGAAGAACTGCGCCTCCGGGAAGACGTATGGGACATGCAGGCGCAATTATTTCGGGCGGCAAAGGTACCGCGGCAGAAAAAATGAGCGCAATGAAAAGAGCCGGAATTAACGTAGTTGAAAGCCCCGCTGATATTGGTGTCACTATGCAAAAAGCATTAAATGATGTAAAAGCAAAATTAAAAGTAGACTAATCTTGATATAAAAATACAGAGCTTTAATTGAGCGAAGCCTCTTTTTATAGGCTTCGTTTTTTATTTCAGCATAATAAAACGGAGTAAAAGTGAATAATAGTACATTAGCAATACTTAAACCTGACTGTGTAAGAAAAGATTTAATTGGACAAGTTGTAACCAAAATAACGAATACCGGATTTAAAATCCGCGGAATAAAAATGATCAAACTCACGAAGGATTCTGCTTCCGGTTTTTACGAAATTCATAAAGAGCGCCCCTTCTTTGGTGAGCTTCTTGCTTATATGACCTCCGGGCCCTGCGTTCCGATAGCACTTGAGAAAGAAAATGCAGTAGAAGATTTCAGAAAATTAATCGGTGCTACCGATCCTCAGAAAGCTGAAGCAGGTACAATCCGTAAACTCTATGCCGAAAATATTCAAGAGAATATTGTTCATGGCTCTGATTCTGATGAAAACGCAGCAAAAGAGATTGCTCATTTTTTCTCCCGCAGAGAATTACTAGATATCAACGGATTTTAATGCCTCTTAAACGTTGGCATAAATTGAGTCAAAAAACTGTATTCGAAAATCCGCATTGGAGTTACAGACTGGACCAATTTCAAATAGATGACGGCATTAAAGGTGAATATCACTACGTCCACACAAACGGCTCATCGATGGTTGTTCCTGTAACAGAGTCAGGGGAAATAATAATGCTGAATCAATTCCGGTACTTAAATCAGAAAGAGAGTATTGAGTTTCCGTGCGGCAGTGTTGATGAGAATATCTCCCACATTCAAAATGCGCATAAAGAACTCCGGGAAGAAACCGGTTACGATGCGAAAAATATTTTTAAAGTTGGTGAATTTTGTCCCTACACCGGAGCCGCAGATGAAATGTGTTCGGTGTTTGTTGCAACGGATTTATTCAAATCTCCCCTTCCAAAAGATTCTACTGAAGAATTCGAAATACTCTTTCAATCCTTCGATGATGTTGATAATATGATATCGAATAATTCCATTTGGGACGGTTTATCAATTAGTGCGTGGACACTTGCGAAATCAAAAGTAAAAAAAATTTTGGAAAACAAATGAAAATTTTAATGCACATAGGTTTTTGGATTTTTTTGTCGATCGTATTAGCTAACTGCACAAAAGACGAACAGCATTCCATGAAAATTGTAAAGACAGGCGCTGACAGACTGTTATCGGATCAGTTTGATATTATTAAAAATAAATCCGTGGGTATAGTTACTAATCATACAGGACTATTATCCAACGGCACTCACCTTGTTGATACACTTTTCAATAGAGATGATGTTGAAATAAAAGCTCTCTTCGGTCCGGAACATGGTATCAGAGGAGATGCCCCTGATGGCAATACAATAAAAGACGGCATAGACACGAAGACCGGGCTTCCCGTTTATTCGCTTTACGGAAAGATCAGAAAGCCGACTGCGGAAATGCTGAATGGAATTGATGTTTTAATTTTTGATATCCAAGATATCGGTGCGAGGTTTTACACATTTATTTCAACTATGTATTATGTAATTCAAGCAGGTGCCGAAAATAATATCCCAGTTTTAATTCTTGACAGACCTAATCCAATAGGCGGTTTGAAAGTTGAAGGACCTATATGCAGCGAAGATCTTTTTTCGTTTGTGGGCATTGCACCCATTCCAATCAGGCACGGGATGACCGTTGGTGAACTTGC
>JAENZU010000489.1 GCA_016841125.1 Melioribacter sp.
CCGAAGTGAGACATTTACTGAGTGAATATCTAAACGTACCTTCATCAAATCTGTTTATCGGTGTCGGTTCCGATGAGATCATTGACTTGCTTATACGTATTTTCTGCGAGCCCGGTAAAGACAAATGTCTTATTCCCGAGCCCACATACGGAATGTATAAAGTAGCATGCGATATCAATAATGTTGAAACGATTTGGTGCGATCTCGATAAAAACTTTGATATTTCCATCGATAATATTTCACAATATTATAATGCCGCTAAAATTATCTTTCTCTGCTCCCCCAATAATCCAACCGGTAATTTGTTAAGTATTGAAAAAGTTGAAAGTATATTAAATAATTTCAGCGGACTTGTAATTATAGATGAAGCTTATATTGATTTCTGCGAGTCCGGTTCAATGTATCGGTTAGCGGATAAGTATCCCAACATTATTATTTTGCGCACATTTTCTAAAGCGTGGGGCTTAGCCGGCGCGAGATGCGGCTATGCAATTGCCGATAGCGCTGTCATCGATTATTTATTTAAAGTAAAAGCGCCTTATAATTTGAATAAATTAACTGAAGATATTGTAAAAAAAAATTTGAGAAATAAGGAAATTAAAAATAAATTCGTTGAAGCAGTTTTGACTGAGCGTGATCATTTATTAAACGGACTAAAATCAACTAAGGGTATAAAAATTATCTATCATTCTGATGCTAATTTTATACTCTTTCAGTGCGAAGATGCTTCGGAAGTGCAGAAACAATTGAATCAAAACGGAATTGTGATAAGAGATAGAAGCACCCAGCACAACCTTCATAATTGTCTTCGTGTTTCCGTGGGAACCCCGTTTGAAAATGGAAGATTTTTAGAAGAGATAGGTAAGATATTATGAGCTCTGTATTTATTGACAGTAGATTTTTTGCGCTGGATGAAGGTTATTCGCAAAATTTATTAAGCGGATTACTAAAACTCAAACAACGCAATTTCGATATTTATTCTGATATTGAATTCCAGACTGGTACAAATTTTTTATCCAAAATTTTAAGTCTCGAAGAGATTACTATCATTCCTCACTCCGACAACAATGGATATGATTTTGCATTATTAGCTGATGAAAAATTAAAATTAAAAAATAAAATTGAATATTTACTTAATGATGAAAATGCTAATTCAGTTGGGGATTTGATCAGTTTGCTGTTAATGGATTTGCGTCATTCAAAAGTTCACAGAAAAACAAATGAAACAGATATTAAAATAGATGTGATTTTAGACGGGTCAGGTAAATCAGAAATAGAAACGGGGATTGGATTTTTTGATCATATGCTAAATCAAATTGCAAGACATTCTAATATTAATCTAAGCATTAAAGTAATGGGTGATCTTGAAATAGATGAGCATCACACAGTTGAAGATACAGGAATTGTTTTAGGTGAAGCTTTATTAAAAGCATTGGGGAATAAAAAAGGAATTAAGAGATTCGGGTTCTGCGTTCCCATGGATGATGCGGCAGCACTCTGCGCGGTTGATCTCTCCGGCCGCCCTTATCTTAATTTTAAAGTTAAGTTCAAAAGAGATTATGTGGGTGAATTCCCGACAGAACTTGTGGAAGAATTCTTTCGTGCACTTTCCGTTAGTCTAAAAGCAAATGTTTTGATAAAGGCAAAAGGTAAGAACGACCATCATAAAATAGAATCTATTTTCAAAGCATTTGCTAAATCATTAAATGAAGCACTCCGGTTTGATGAACGCAGCCCTTTCGAACTCCCTTCTACAAAGGGGATAATATGATAGCGATTATTGATTACGGCGCGGGAAATACTAAGTCAGTTTCCAACGCGCTTGCGGGGTTAAATATTGAACACGTTGTTACTAACGATCCTCAAA
Source organism: Melioribacter sp. (assembly GCA_016841125.1). Classification (GTDB taxonomy): domain Bacteria; phylum Bacteroidota; class Ignavibacteria; order Ignavibacteriales; family Melioribacteraceae; genus JAENZU01. The sequence continues at coordinate 1,868 of JAENZU010000489.1, forward strand.
GTGTAAAAGATGCGGACAAAATTATTTTTCCTGGTGTCGGCGAGGCTGCTTTTGCAATGAATAAGTTGATTAAGTTAAATTTAGTTGATATTATTAAAGAGTTCAGAAAACCACTGTTAGGTATTTGCTTAGGTATGCAATTGATGTTTGAAAAAAGTGAAGAAGGAAATGTTGATGGTCTTTCAATTTTTCCCGGCACTGTTCGTAGGTTTGATGCGTCAAAATATAAAGTCCCTCATATGGGATGGAATAATATTAAATTTGGAAAGGAAGAAAATTTGTTCAGCACTATTGAGCAAGGGACTTATTTTTATTTTGCTCATTCATTTTATGCCCCGGTTACAGATGCAGCAACTTCAACCTCTTATTACGGAATAGATTTTTGTTCATCTGTGAGGCTGAATAATTTTTATGGTGTCCAGTTTCATCCTGAAAAATCAGCACATAAAGGTTTACAACTATTAACTAATTTCGTGGAGTTATGTTAATCGTTCCATCAATTGATCTGCTTGACGGGAAAGTCGTTCGCCTGTCAAAAGGGGATTATTCAACCCCAACTATTTATAACGAAGATTCGCTGAAACAGGCAAAGATCTTCGAACAAAACGGTTTCAATCATCTTCATATTATCGATTTGCTGGGTGCTAAAAACGGCAGGATCAATATTCATGAGGAGTTAATTGGAATCAGCAGGAATACCGATTTGAATTTACAATTCGGCGGCGGAGTAAGAAACTTTAATGACATGGACCAGCTAATTTTAATGGGTGTCAACAAGGTTGTCTTGGGCTCATTAACAATGAAAAATAAACCCATGTTCGAACAATTTATTGAGGACTACGGGATCGACCGCTTCATCATTGCAGTGGATGTTAATGAATATCATATTGCAATTAAAGGGTGGACCGAGCAGACAAAGATTCACGTCTTCGATCATATCAACTATTGTCTCGACCTGGGGATCGACACGTTTCTGTGTACCGACATCGGCAGAGATGGATTACTCAATGGGCCGAATTTTGAATTATATAAGGAGATTAAAACAGAATTTCCCGGAATAAAATTATTTGCATCCGGCGGGGTTAGAGATATCGAAGATCTTTATGAGCTCAAAGAAATGGAAATGCACGGTGCGATTGTAGGTAGAGCTATTTACGAAAATAAAATTGATTTAGAGGAACTGAGCGAATTTGCTGGCGAAGAGGATAATTCCGTGTCTTGATGTAAAAGACGGTAGAGTTGTAAAAGGTACAAACTTTATAAATTTACGCGAAGCCGGATCAGCAGTTGAACTGGCTGAAAGGTATTACGCAGAGGGTGCCGATGAACTTGTATTTCTCGACATTACCGCATCACTGGAAAAACGTAAAACATTACTGGAACTGGTAACCGAAGTTGCCGAAGTTGTGAGAATGCCG
>JAENZU010000490.1 GCA_016841125.1 Melioribacter sp.
TTGAATAGCGGTGTTTACTACTACAGAATTGAAGCTAATGATTACGTTCAAGTGAAGAAAATGATGCTTATCAAATAAGCTCAAATTCAATTTTGTTTTTCGAACCCCTGCTGAAATGCGGGGGTTTTTTTGTTTAAATGGAATTGCATCTCTATAAAAAATGTTGTTTAATAAAAGAGATATGATAAAAATGAAAGGTATTAATAATGGAAGAGTATGAAGTAAAAGTTTTAGATGTTCAAAATCTAACACACGATGTTAAAAGATTTAAAGTTGAAAAGCCCGACAATTACTCATTCAAACCGGGGCAGGCAACCGAAGTAGCTATAAATAAAGAAGGCTTAAAAGAAGAGAGAAGACCGTTTACCTTTACAAGTTTAAATGATGACACCGAGTTAGAATTTTCTATTAAAATTTATCCGAAGCATGACGGGGTTACCGATGAATTGGATGACGTGAAGCCGGGGGATGAGCTTCTTATTCATGATGTTTGGGGCGCTATTAACTACAAGGGGGAAGGAGTCTTTATTGCCGGCGGCGCCGGAGTTACCCCGTTTATTGCAATCTTGCGTCAGCTTGATAAAGACAATAAAATTGGAAATAATAAATTGCTCTTCTCCAATAAAACCGAACGAGACATTATTTTAAAAGAAGAATTTGAAAAAATGCTAGGTGATAATTTTATCAACACTCTTACACGGGAAGAAAAATCTGATTATCATTTTGGGCACATCGATAAAGATTTTCTGCAAAAATATGTTAACGATTTCGATCAAAAATTTTATGTGTGCGGTCCTCCAAAATTTACCGAGAGCATTTCCAAAATTCTTGACGAACTTGGAGCTTCATCCGATTCGGTTATTTTTGAAGAATAAAAATTTCATAAGAGTGGAAATTGAAGAATGATATTGAATTCAGATTCACAAAAACCTGAAATAGAATACCCATGTGAATGGTCTTACAAAGTAATTGGCGAAAACGTAAATGAAATGATTGCCGTAATCGAAAAAGCAGCCGATGGTATGAAATACGATCTGCAGGCATCGAATATCAGCAAAAAGGGAAAATATAAAAGTCTTAACCTCAAAGTTTATGTTGAAGATGAAACGGCGAGGAATTTAGTTTACGGTATACTAATTAAAAGTGAGCACATTAAAATAGTTTTCTGATCGATCATGAAATTCCACACCTTATGTCTTAATAAGATAGTTTTGTCTTGACAAAATCCTTACTAAAACTTACCTTTTTATATCGGCGCCGAAACTGACAGCCGGCAGATAGTCCTCTATTAATTCTTTCACTAATTTCTCTATTTCTATTCCCGCTCAAAATTAATATGTTTAATAATTGTCGGGTAGAAAAATGAAAAAGTTAATTGTCTTTATTTCCCTTTTCACTTTAGTGATTTACGCACAAAATGCCGAGTGGGTATCAACACAACTTCCAAACGGCATTCCAAATTCTTACCATTATAAAGTGGGAGGAACCTGCATAATTTTCGTCGATGATACCAGTCAAGCGGTACATGCTTTTGATATTTTTAGCGGGCAGTGGAAATCTTTATTGGCCCCAACTCAAAATGATTGGCTCGGTGTTGAAGCCGACGGCAATGTAGCCTTAGCCTGGAATGATGATGTAATTGTAGGTTATAGTGCTCTCACAGGAACATTCGACGCCATAAATTTTACGGGAAATCTGCTTACATTAAGCGGAAATGAAGCGGGCTGTATAGAGAATTTTGCATTTTTTGTAACAGATGCGGCTTTGTTTGTTTTTGATGCTTCTGATGGAAGTTGGCGTTCGTTTGGATATACATACACAGGCGGAATTGCTTCCGGAGGCGGAGTTGTAGGAAAGGAAGATTATATATATTTAAATTTGTGGATCTTAAATGACCCGGCCATCACAGTAGTTGCCTACAGCGGAATAACAAAAACTTTTGATCAAATGGCGACGGAATATTTGAGTGATTTCAAATTTTTGGATCATGGTTTCGTTTTTATGAATTATAATACTACTCCCTATATGGTCGCGGGTTATAGTGCATATAACGGAGTAATCAAAACTAAAACATCCGATGAATATATAACAATGAACTGGGCCGCAGTTGATCAAAATTATGTAAAATCTCTAAACTGTTGTCTATTTATCTCACGAGAAGATCTGGGCGGGGGGAACAGCAAAAGGTTCCTTTGGGTTTATAATTCAGCGATTGGTGATTTTGCTGAAGCTACATATACATACGATTATGTCGGTAATCACTACCAACCTTCAATCAGCGGATGCGGCGGCAGTTTTGCTTATGAAACTGTTGCTAATCATGATCTTGGAGGTATCATTGAATGCTATTTGTATGATGCAAAATCAAATTCTTTTTCACACTTCAATACTCCTCTTATTTACTGGGGCAGTAATAGTCTCGATGAAGGCGGCAGTGTACTTGATGGTTTTGATAAGAGTAATTTTGTTTTTTATAACACTGAAACCCTTGATTGTAGAACCGCACCAACCCATTGGGTAAATGGTATAAGTCCGGGATTAAATGAACGCAAGTCTGCCAACTATTGGTGCGCGATAGTTTACAAAATTTTCAATACCGACACAATTAAAGTGATGAGCTACCACGCGCCGACGAACAATTTAAACGAATGGGAAATAATATCCAACTTGAATACCGGCTCGAAAGCAGGTCCGGATCTTTTTTGGTTTGTATTGGGTGATCAACTTCATGTGTATGCGCCGCTTTATGATAAATGGTTACAATATGATTTAACAAATGTGAATGCTAGAGGGAGTCATGGCAATTATATGTATCTTCAAAACAATACCTTAAATCAATGTACAATATATGATGCTGAACTTGACCAAGAATTTATTTTTCCTCGTCCTTATTCTTTAACGCATCGCGACAGTTTTTATATTCAATATTCCGACGGCAAATATTTTGCCTACAGTGCAGCTAAAAATGACACTGTTACTTTTGCTGCAGATCAGTACACCTACCAGTATTATGGTAAATATATCGGGACTTTGGCAACATCCTATTATGACCTTTTCGTTTATGATGCATATACTAATATCTTTCTGCCGCTCACTCTGACAGCCGAACATGGTATGAGAAGTATTTATTGGCCCGGCGGGAAAACAGCTTTTGTGCTTACACAAAACGGGTATCTATTTGCCTACAAACCGGGAACAATCTCCTCCGTTGAAAATAAATCTGGAAACATTATTCCTAAATCTCTCGAGCTCAGCCAAAACTTTCCAAATC
>JAENZU010000491.1 GCA_016841125.1 Melioribacter sp.
ACTTGATGACCCGAACTCAAAACTGAATGCATGGATTGTAATATTTTATCACGAATTTCCTTTTAGTAAAGATGATAAATATTTATTACAGACCGTTGCAGATTACGAAGCTCAAGTTATGGCATATCTAAAATTTATTGAGAAATTGCACGGTAAAAATAAAATTACTCAAAGATTTAATGAAGCTACACAATCAGTCGCAAGCAAAGTTAAGAAAGAAAAAACTTTTGATCTTATTTTTCATATTGAAAAGGGGATCGCACTTCTGATGCCCGCACTGGCATTGGCAATTATGTCGTTTTATATTTTTAATATGAAAGAAAATCCGTTGCCCGGTTCTGTATTTTCATTAGGATGGAATTATTTTATGGTAATAATGGTTCCTATCACTCTATTTTTATTGGTTTATTCTGACGAAGATCGAATTTCCACAGGATGCATTGGAGGACCAATAATCGGAGCTATACTGGCTGCAATAATATATTACGCATTTTACTTTTTAATCAGCATGCCGATTGTTTTAACAATTCTATTTGCAGTACCATTGGTTTATTTGGGAATAAATATATTTACAAGTTCTCAATTGGACAATAGTCTCCTTGCACAGATCAACAATAGAATTGGGGGAAAACCCACAGCCGAACAAATAAAATATACTTTCGGGAAAGTCAATTCTGTCACGGATCATACATCAAATACAATTAATATGTATTCGGATGTAAGACGTAAAGCGCGTATGAGAGTGTGGCGCATTGCAATTTCAGCTGCAATAGTATTCAGTGTTCTGCTTCTATTCATTTTGTATTTTGATGCACGGTTTGAATCTCTCTTTGATGAGATAGGAACAGTGTATGATTGGCTATATGCTAAGGCTGAGTATATCGTAACGGAATTAACAAATTTTGTAAAATCTTTATTTTAATATTTCGGAAAAATCATAATGAGTATTAAGTGCGAAGCATGCAGTAAAGGTAACAGGGATATCGCAAAATATTGTAAACACTGCGGTGCAAAAATTATAAAAAAAACCGGATTTACTATTGACGACATTGTCGGGGCAGATACAATTAAGAATGAAATTAAAGCTTTAATCGAAATATCAAAAGCTATGCTTAAAAGCGGAATTGATCCGGCTACTTTAAATAAGCACATCATTATTATGGGTAAGACTGGGACAGGTAAAACGACATTTGCAAAAGTACTGCAGCAGATATTTTTTGAAAATGGAATTATTAAAAAAGATGAAGCAAAAATATTGGACGCAGTGGATTATCCTCCATTTACAAAAGACTTCGAAAAAAATATATCAAAAGTAAAAGATGGTATTCTTTTTATTGATAATGTGCACACGTTGATCTCGGGTAAAAATGATTCAGATATTCACTCTTTATCAAAACTTTTTTCTGAAATGGATAAGTTCGGAAATAACCCGATAATTATTTTAGCGGGACAACAGGAAGAGTTTGAAGATTTCTTGTTTAAAAATCCGCAAATCAAAAATCGTTTTGAGTATAAATTTAAATTGAATGAATCAACCGCAGCGGACTTATTAAGAATCTGTAAAAAGAAGTTAGAAAAAGCCGGACTCTCACTTACTGATGAATCTGAAAATAAACTCTTGCGACTTTTCAAATACAATATTAAAACAAAAGATGAGACCTTTGGTAACGGACATTTTGCGGCTCAGAAATCGGAAGATCTAATTAAATCCTATTACCTTAGAATCTCTAAAACACAAGAGGATACTAAACAAATTATTCCTGATGATATTAAAGGTTACATTCCCGAGGAAAGATCAATTGATGATATATTCAAAGAGCTTGATGAATTTGTCGGTATGACCGAAGTGAAACAAGCGGTTAGGGAAATTGCTGAGAGAATTAAAACTCAACAGGAAAGGGCAGAATATGGTCATGGTAAAGAACAGAAATTTGGAGGCAATATAGTACTTACCGGAAATCCCGGTACCGGCAAAACAACTGTTGCCAGAAAACTGGGAATGATATTCGAGGCAATCGGCTTTCTGGATCGTGGTCATGTTATTGAAGTTGATAGAAGCAGCCTTATATCAAAATTCGCTAACGAAACAGCAGAACTAGTAAATAAAACTTGCGATAGAGCAATGGGAGGAATTCTATTTGTTGATGAAGCATACACTCTAACACCGGATATTGATTCAGGTACTTCGAATAAAGCCGGAAAGGAAGCAGTTGAAACATTGATGAAAAGGATGGAAGATGACCGCGGTAATTTCTCAGTAATTGCTGCAGGTTATAAAGATGAGATGCAAAGATTTCTAACCATTAACCCGGGAATGGTTAGCCGGATTGATAAACAATTACATATAGAAGATTACACCCCGGATGAATTATATCAGATTTATTTAATGTTTTTGAAAAAGCAAAATTTCACTCTTGAAGAAGATGCACATGAAAAGTTAAAACTTGCTGTAAAGGATATCTACAATAAAAGAGATAAATCATTTGCAAATGCAAGAGAGATGCGAAAACTTTGCGATGACACGCTGTCTAAAATGTCTATTAGAATTTCTCAATTACCTGCCGATCAAAGAAATGAATCAGTTTATACCACAATTAAAGCAGAAGATATTCCTTATGAAGCCCCGAAAGAATTGACTATTGATGAAATTCTTGAAGAGCTAAATGAATTTGTCGGCATGGAATCGATCAAAAATGAAATAAGAAAATTAGTATCATACATTGATATTGAGAAACAAAGAAAAGGGGAGGAAGGGGAAAAGAAAACCATCGATCAGCATTTTGTTTTTACCGGAAATTCCGGAACCGGAAAAACAACTGTTGCCCGTCTGCTCGGTAAAATATTCAAAACACTTGGCATTTTGCCTAAAGGTCATGTTGTTGAAGCAGACAGATCTAAATTAGTTGCCCTTCACGCTGGCAACACTGGCAGAAAAACTAATGATCTGATCGACTCTGCTTTTGGCGGTATTTTATTTATTGATGAAGCTTACACTCTTTCACAAGGTTCAAGAGATACCTTTGGTAAGACAGCAATTGATACATTATTGAAAAGAGTGGAAGATGACAAAGGAAAATTCATTGCTATAGTTGCAGGGTACACCGAAGAGATGAGGCAGTTTTTAGATACAAATCCCGGACTACCGTCCCGCTTCAACAAAACAATTCATTTTGAAGACTACAATGCCGAAGAACTTGACGCAATATTTAAAGGCATGATAAAGAAAAACGGTTTTCAATTGGACGAAACCGCTGAGCAAAACAGCATTC
>JAENZU010000492.1 GCA_016841125.1 Melioribacter sp.
GTTTATTAATTTTCCAACTTTCAGTTCAGAAAAGTACTTCTGCGGAATATTAAAATCAATTTTAACTGAATCGATACTTTGAAATGTTGCGATCGGAATTGAAGGAGTAATATAGCTCCCAGCGCTTACATTTCTTAAACCTACCATTCCGTCAAACGGTGCGAGAATTTCAGTTTTGTCAATTTGTGCATTTAGGTAACTGATATCCGCGATGATGGTATTCAGATCGTTGAGCAAAACATCATATTCCTGCTGACTCGAAAGGGCTTTATCTAAAAGGGCTTTCTGCCTATAAACCCTATCTTCCGCAAGTTTCTTTCTGAATTCAGCTTTTTCCAATTGAGCCTGCAGATCAGCATCATTTATTTTAACAAGCAATTCACCTTGTTTGACTTTTGAACCTTCCTTAAAATTAATTTTGGTAATTTTCCCGGAAATCTCACTTCGCAGATCCAGCGATTCTTTTCCCATGATTGTTCCGGTTGCGATTATTTTTTCATCGAGAACTTCATTTTTCATCACCTTAACCTTTACCGGAATTGCAGAGCGCATCTGCCCCGATTGTGAAGCCTCAATTTTTTCGCTGCTGAAGTCGAGTTTAGGAATAACAATTAGTGCGGCAACCGCAATAACAATAATTACTATTAAAATTGTTTTCATATTCATTTTCATAAAAGTGCCTTAATTGGGAAAAAACAAGTAAAACAAGAATATAGTTGCAAAAGTAAACCTTAATATAATAATTATTTCAAGTTTAAATATATTGAATAATATAGAAGATGTAATATCCGAAAAATTCGAAACTCATCGATTTATCCTAATGAAATTTGATGCAAATTGAACTTGTTCGATTCTAAAAGAGTTTAAGAATTTGAATAAAAGTTTTTCGAAATTTATTTGATCTATGTAGATATTATTTTTATTATCAATTCTAACAAAGCGAGAGAGACATGATCGGTAAAAAGCATTATTATAAAGCAGATAAGATTTCAGTTTCATTTGAGCCTAAACTTTGTATTCACGCAGCAGAATGCGTACGGGGTCTTCCGCAAGTTTTCGATAGTAAAAAGAGGCCCTGGATTGAACCGGGAAATGATAGCCCGGAAGAAATAATGGAAGTTATTAAAAGATGTCCTTCGGGGGCTTTGAAATTTGAAGGAGCGGAGGAATTAAAAGAGCCTATACAAGATTATGTGCCCACCGTTAAAACAATCAAGAATGGACCCCTTTATTTTAGAGGAACTATTGAGCTATCCGATTCGGAGGGGAATCAATTTCCGGAGCAGGGTAGATTAGCAATTTGCCGCTGCGGTGCATCCAAGAATAAACCGTTTTGCGATAACACACACAAGGAGATAAAATTCAATGCAGAATAATATTAAGATTACACCGATTAAAAACGGTCCGTTGATGGTTGAAGGTAAATTAAAAGTATTAAAAGAAAATGATGAACTTATTAAAGAAGGTGAGAAGTTATTTTTTTGCAGATGCGGTCAATCAAGCAATAAACCATTTTGCGACGGTACTCATAAAAAAGCGGAATTTGTAGGATAATCTTTACTGCCGAAAAAGAATTATTTCAATAATAACATTTTTTTAATTGCTGTATATCCGGCGATATTAAGTTTATAAATGTATATTCCGCTTGCAAGTCCGCCGGCATTGAATTGTATTTCTTGCTCGCCGCTGTTTAATGGACTGTTTACCAGCAATTTTATTTCTCTCCCAAGAATATCAAAGATCATAAGTTTTACGTTCGAAAGTGATTCCACTTTGCTTTTATTTTCAGGAATATAAAATTTAATTACAGTCCCTGCATTGAAAGGATTGGGGTAATTTTGGAATAGTTGATATTGACTGGGGTTGATATCGTTGCTTCCGCTTTGAGAATGCAAAGAATCAATAATCTGACTGATTGCATAAAAATTGTTTTTGTTAATTTTGAAGTGACGGGATCTGTAACTCGAATTCATAACAGCGACAATATAGTATTTTTCATTATCGGTATAAAACAAAGTGCTGCCGCTTTGTCCCGTTATGCCGGTTTTATCATATCCAATTGATGAATTAGTGATAAGTTCTATCTTTCCATAGTCGTAAAACATTTTGCTGCCATTATAAACAATTGAAGGATTCTGCGGCTTGGCAGCCATCGGGTAACTGAATTTGTGAAATACATTATTTATATAAAATTGATTGTTTTTATTATAAGCCACTGCCAGCCAGCCCGTTTCCAATGCTATCGGTTCATTCAATTCAATAAGAGCCATATCGTCCATATGTTTTCTATCGTACCAGGTTTTATAAATGTAATAATATTTGCTTATACTGTTGGTAAAACTCCCGTTAATTTTTCCGTTGAATGCCGGCACAACCAGGATACTGTCCCTAAACTCGTAATCTACATCCGAAGTATCGTACTGGAAACAGACACAGTGACCTGCGGTTAAAACTAAAGTAGGCGCAATCAGTGTTCCAGAGCATGCTTGAAAGATACTGCCGTTTTCATATTTATATAATTTTACCGTGGTTCTCATTGGGTAATTATCAACGTTAAATAGTGAATCAGCCTGCATTAAATTTGTATGAAAAACTGAAGGGGGTGATGTTGAAAGTGATGATTTTCCGGCAGCACTCCCTGTGTTAGATTTCGTAAAAAGGAAGTCATCCGACTGAAACGGATAGTTGACGATAATCTTGTCAAATTCAGCTGTTCGCACATCATAACGTAAAAGCGTATCAGGCTGAGCGAATGTGACAATCATCGAGAATAAAAATATTAATATAAAATGAAAAGCTTTAATAATTTACCCTGTCTGTTTATTAGATTAATCAAATAATCCATTTAATTGATCAAAATCAAGATTCAAATTTAATCTAATTTTAAAATGATATTTATTGCTTCGAACTTAATAGTTTTAAACTTGTATAAAATACTAAATCTAGAAATTAAACTAATGAAATAGGGAGGTTTAAATGTTTCACGAATGGGGATTAAGTTTTATGTGGTTCGGGGGTTTATTTTGGCTATTATTTTTCGGAGTTATTATTTGGGCGGTGATCCGTTTTACTTCAAACCAGAACCAAAATAGAAATTCCGTCAGTGAAGATGAAGCAATTCAAATTTTAAAGAAACGATACGCTAAGGGTGAAATAACAAAGGAAGAATATGATAAAATAAAATCGGATATATTGAATTAATCTATTTAATTAATAATTGGAAGGGTGAAATCCTCTGTAATTATAAATTCTAAATATCCGTTT
>JAENZU010000493.1 GCA_016841125.1 Melioribacter sp.
GGGTGGATCCTACTCATTCAGCTTATTTTTATTGTAGAAATTAACCAAAGTCGAGGGGATCGCATAGTATATGCGATCCGGGAATTTATTTAAAGGTAGTGACCGCATCGTATGCGGTCTGAGGACAATAAAGAATTTCACTACGAATAACGGAACGCGTGGGACGCGTTCCCTACAGACTTATGAGAAATAGAAAACAAACACGGCATCCATCACACAACTATTCTTTAGCAGGATATTATTTCATAACCATTTGCACAAAGAACCATCATAGCTTATTTGGCAAAGTAGAAAACAGCAGAGTTGAATTAAATAAGATGGGACAAATAATTCAATCAAAGTTAATTGACACGAACAAAATATACGATTATATAAAAATCGATGACTATTATATAATTATGCCCAATCATATTCATTTCATTTTAATTTTGCAAAATACAATCAAAGATGATTCGGATAGGACTAAGATGACTATTTCGAAAATTGTCCAACAATTTAAATCTGTTTGCACAAAAGAAATAAGAAACATATCAAACAATAGCATTATTCTCTGGCAGCGTTCTTTTTATGATAGGATAATTAGAGATGAAAAAGAATTATATAAGGTTAGAAGATATATTGAATTAAATCCCTTAAAATGGGAAATTGAAAAAGATATCCCCGAAAATCTGGAATTGTAGGGATCGCATCGCATTCGATCCTAGCATTTATTTAATAGTATTGACTTGCACTCGTCTGCCTTTGGCATGATCAACATGCGGTCTAATGTGTATTTAATACTAATATATAAAGGAACGCGTGGGACGCGTTCCCTACACATTAATCTCTCTATATGATTTGGGAATTGTAAAAATCCAATATATTTAGGGTAAATAATTTAGAAAGTTTTATATATTATAACCTTTAACAGAGCGGCAAAAGAAAAATCATTAACCGGATTAACCATGAAAATAAAAATGCTCCCTCAAATTTTATATAAAACATCTATTGGTTTTTATAACAGTATAGCTTTCTATCCATTAATCATTTCATTAATTCTTTTTATTACTTCACCGGCAGTTATTCTACTAGAAAGAAGTGCATTTGTAAAAACTCTAACCGAGGAATACAGCTTTTTGTTTGTGGGTAGCTACGAAAATGCCAGAGCAATTTTGACCACGCTTATTGCCGGAACAATTTCACTTATGGTCTTTAGTTTTTCTATGGTTATGGTAGTTTTGAATCAAGCATCGACTAATTTTTCACCACGTATTATTCCCGGAGTTATTTCAAAAAAATCGCACCAGATCGTTTTGGGATTTTACATCGGAACAATAATCTATTCATTAATCCTTATTCATAGTTTAACTCCTGTTTCTGAAGGAGGAGAGCTACCTCGTTTTGGAGTATTAACAGGAGAAACACTTGGTGTCTTTTGTCTTACACTTTTTGTTTTCTTCATTCATTCTATTTCAAAATCGATACAGATAGATAATATTATTGTTTCTATTAAAAATAATACTTCTAAAAAAGTCGAAAAATTTAATTCGAAGGGAAATGATAAACCAGTCGTCACTGACACCGAAAACTGGTTAGAAATAAAATCGTTACTCTCGGGTCACTACAGATCATTTGAGCAAAAGGATGTTTTAAAGTTTCTAGACAAGAAAGATATTCATATAATGATCTTACATAAAAAAGGAGATTTTTTATTAGAGGGAACTCCATTCCTAAAAACTAACCGTAAATTAGATGAAAAGGACGCTACCGAGCTTTTAGGCTTTTTTATTTTCCATGAAAAGGAATATTTATCGGAAAATTATTTTTATGGATTTAAGCAGCTTTCGGAAGTCGCGGTCAAAGCACTAAGCCCGGGTATAAATGATCCCGGCACTGCTGTAATGGTAATTAATCAGCTTACGGATTTATTTTCAAAATTATTAGGTAAACGTGAGTTTACGCAAATTACCGGAAGTGAAGGGAATCTTAGAGTGATTGAGACGAACTGGAAATTTGAAGACTTACTTTATCGGATTTTTGCACCGATTCAACTTTACGGTAAAAACGATCCTATAGTTATATCTGCATTACTTGATGCCATGAACATTTTATTATTACAAGAAAAATGTAATGATGAAAATAATAGAGCAATTAAAAATCAAATTGAAGTAATAATTGAAGATTTCAATCAAGCAACAAAAAATAAAATGAACAGGAGAATAGTTAACAAAAAGGCCGAAAAAAATTAAAACTTTTAATACAAGTGGATCAACTGATCTGCCATCTCCCCATAACTTTTTGTATATTTAGGAAAATCACGATATAAATCGTTTGTAAAATAAATATTGAGGAAATCATGCCTTACTACGAAGACCTCGACAAAATTGCGATATCGGTAAAATCGCATAGACTTCTCAAAAAACTTCTCAAAGAAAATCCTAAACTCGAATCAATTATGTTTGCTTCCAAAAATGAGACTGAAGCACTCGTAGGTGTTAAAGAATGGGTATTAACCTACCTCAAAGATCATCCTAAAGCATTAGAATATTATGAAAAAGGTCCCGCTATCGGTCACTCATTCAAAGATTTGAAGTGGAGCAGTATTGCGGCAATCAGAATATTGGATTACATCGACAATGCCGGCAGAAAGTTTATTGACCTGAATCTACGTGGTCAGCTTGCCGTAAGCAACCCGATCAAACTTATATGGCTTGGTGTTAATAAAGGTACCGGCGGTGCTAAACCCGATTTCTTTGAAGATATGCTTCATCTATTCAGACAGTTAACCGGCACCGATGAACGGAGGCAAATTTCAAAAGAAGAATTATTTGAATGGATGGAGAGATATCCGTCAGGCTTGGATCCCCGTATTGTCGAGCTTCGGAAAGAGAACCGTGATAGAATCATAAACATAATAATTGATAAAATTGATGACGGGGAGATTAACGATTCAAAATATAAATTTGAAAGTAATTTATCTCGAGAAGAAAAATTCAATACTGTAATGGAGTGGTGGCAGGAGTCAGCTTTCCATTTAAGATTTGCAGTCCGTATTCCCGTTCTCTTGATTGAGTTGCTTGGATTTTCGCTAGACCCCGATACAATGAGAATTTTATACGATGCTGAAAAACAGAGCTCCCAATCCTTTGTAAACCTTTATTATCTTCAACTGCTCCATGTTCGTTTACTTTATTTTCCATTTGGTGCAGACCTCCCAATCCGTATTTACGTTGTTTACAGAAACCAACTCGTTGATGATTTCGAAC
>JAENZU010000494.1 GCA_016841125.1 Melioribacter sp.
ATTTTTTATTCCAAATCCCGAAATTAGATCAAAAACAGATAGTGTATCTTAAATTTAATCGGGGGGACTAACATAGTGAAATCAATTTATAAATCTTCTTTCACTTTTAACTCAATACTTATAATATTTTTAATTTCCGTTACTGTAATACAAGCACAATGGGAACAGACCAACGGTCCGTGCGGCGGGAGTCTCCGATTCGTTTCAAATAGCGGTACAGATCTTTTTGTCGGTACGGTTAGAGGCAATATATTTAAAAATAGTAACGGAAATTGGGAACGTATTTCATATGTCAGATACGCCCAGGATTTGGAATCATTCAATTCAAAATTATTTGTCCGCTCGGATGAGGGCTTATTCAAATCGGATAATGGTGGAACTTCATGGAATATGATTTTAGAAGGCAAGGCATCAACATTTTACAAATCGGATAATACTCTTTTTGTTTCTGTAAACGACACAATTTATAAAACTTTCGATGGTGAAAATTGGGAGCCTGCATTACTTGGGACAGATGCAAATACTATTCTATTTGGGCAGCCCACAGTTCAGCAGTTAATCGATATTCAAACATTTTTAATTCAAGATACACTTGCAATATTAGGAGCTACAACATCTGTTTACCCGATTCCTCAAGGCATCTATGTTTCTCACGATAGGGGAGAGAATTGGATTTATCCCGAGGGGATTGGCGATCAATTATTTGCAAGAGATTTTGAAATGATGGGTAACTCGATATATATGGCTTCATCTTCTGGAGTTTTTAAATCGACGGATAAAGGATTAACCTGGTCCGGGTTAAATGACGGGCTTTCCGGCACTAACGGTCCGCCGCAGATCGATAATATTTTTAAAATGAATAATCAACTTTTCGTTAAAACAAATTACCCGCGGCAAATTTATAAATTATCGGATACAACCTGGACTTCATTAAATTTAACCGAAGAGCCTTTGTATCTTTCGGTAGAAGAAAGTGACTTATTTTTTACCTCGGGTATGGGAATCTTCAAACTTACAATGCAGAATAATTCTGTATCTGATCTGACTGATGGTTTGATAGCAAGTTCTGTTGTTCCATTTGCAATAACAAAGGATCTGGTTTTCGGGTGGGGCGGAAGCACTAATTTTAAATCGGAAGACGGAGGCAGCAATTGGACGAATTTTGAGCAATTTAATTTTAAATCGATGCTTGTTGATCAGAATATGATTTACACAATCGGTGTTCATGGGATATATCGATCGAGTGATAACGGAAATTCTTGGTCGAGCAGCTCAAGCGGAATTCCGGCTTCTTATTTTGAATATGCTAGCGGATTGGTTAAATCAGACGGAAAGATTTATGTAAGTTTTAGCAAGATTCGTCCGCGGACACATTTAAGTCCCATTTGGGAAGCCGGGGGAGTTTATGCCTCTTCTAATAACGGACAAAGCTGGTCGCAGGTTTCCGGTGGATTACCGCAGGAGGCAGGTGTAAAAGTGCCGGTAACTTTACTCTATTCTTCCGACAACCAATTACTTGCAAGAACAATTGAAGGACTTTACAGATCAACAAACGCGGGCGCTAGCTGGTCTGCATTTACGGCAGGATTCCCGGAGTTCTATTTCCCCTTAGATTTTGCAGGTTTCAAAAATAATATTTACGTTATGACAAATCACGGAGTTTATTATTCCGATGGAAATGTAAATCAATGGCTCGAGTTGAACACAGGACTTCCGGATTTTTCAATCACTACCTTTTATTCAAGGTATCAATTCTTGGTTTACAACGAGAAGCTTTATCTAATTCAAAGCGGCGAGGTAACTTCTGCATACTTATTGGAAAATGGAAGCTGGATAGAATATAATTCCAATCTGCCCGTGGGAATTGAGTTTAACAGGTTTTCGATTATCGGAGATCAGATTTATGCTGGTACAATTGACAGAGGTATCTGGAAAGGGAAACTTGATGAATTAACAGATGTTAAATTTTCCGAAGTGAGCCCTTCTGATTTTGTGCTTCATCAAAATTATCCGAATCCTTTCAACCCAACAACCAAAATTAGTTTTGTCATCCCTGTAAATCTTTCTCCCCTCTTGGGAGGGGCCGGGGGTGGGTTAACAACCCTAAAAGTGTACGATCTCCTCAGCAAAGAAGTCGCAACTCTGCTAAACAAACCAATGGATGCAGGCACTTATGAAGTCGAATTTGATGCATCAAATCTCCCAAGCGGAGTATATTTCTACAAACTGAGTGCTGGAAGTTTTTCGGAAACGAAGAAGATGTTGCTGCTGAAATAACCATATATAGCAAGCAGATAACACTGATCAAACGGATTTGCACAGAAAATATTTTTCGTAGGGGTCGAAGATTTTCGACCCCAGCTTTATGTGAAGTTTTGCAAGATCATTGCCCTCATATTCCCGCAATTTATAGGATTAAAATTAAAACTAAAATTGCGGGAATTTTAGTTCCTGCAAGAATTTTACCCTATGCCATATTTATATTCAAACCATGAAACTTCTACGAAGTTTTCTCGCACATCGGATAATGATTTCCTACAATAATGGAGCTCCTGACGGAGCTCGAACAATTTTAGTTTTTCAACCCCATCGGGGTTGCATTTTTGTAGAAAATCAGAAAGTAAAAATCATGTAAGCTCCTTAGGTGCTTCATTATTACCTTCAATGTATGAATACTAAAACCATCTAGAATTTCTTACAATAATTTGCGATGAATAGAGCGCTATTATTTTAAGAAAACATCTCACCCTTCTGTTTCCCCCTTCTCTTCCAAAGAGAAGGGGGCAGGGGGTTGAGTTCGCGCTTTGTAATTTCCAACCCCCACTTCTCCATTTACTCTTTTGCAATTATAACATATATTTCAATTTAATATGTGCAAATAATTTTATGGATGTTCAAATTAGAGCCGGGCAAATTCTACCGTTAATTTTATTTTTTCTTTTATTCAACTCTTGCAACAGCACAGAACCTGACCCGCCGAAAGATGAACCAGAACCAATTGTTAAAAGCATTACTCTTTCTGCGGATAAATTTACTTGTACAGAGGTCTGGCTCTCTGTTTCATCGGAGAATTTGGTTCTACCCCGCAATGCCGGCATCTACCGCGAAGATTCGCTAATTGAACAAATATCTCTCAACAAACCCGATACACTTCTTTACTACGACGGTCTTCTACCGGCAAAGGATTATACTTTTAGAATGACAATCCCGGAAGATACTGTTGAAAGCA
>JAENZU010000495.1 GCA_016841125.1 Melioribacter sp.
TTAATTGCCGACTGCAATAAAGTCAATCTTCAGACTCGTGAGCTTCGGTTTTCAATTCATAGTTTTTCGTGTTTTTATTGAAGCTCAATTCGATCGAAAGCTTTACCCCGGTGTGGGATAAATTATATAGCACATTACTCACAGTATCTGATACAAATCCCTTTTTGCAGCAATCTGATATAAAATGATCCAGCGCCGATTCTGCTTTCGCTTTTAAACTGAAGTATTCCCATGCCTCTGCTTGGTATATTCCTTTTTTGCCGGAGACAAACACATTCCTTGAGTTATTATCCTTATAGAAGACGCATGTCATCTCAGGATTGCTGTCATCGGTAAAAACCGGTTTGCCGTATTTTTCAATTACTGAAGTCAGTGGTTTTGAAATGAATTTTTCGCAGTGGAGGTTTTGAGCTTGGAGAGAGAAAAGGAAAAGTCCTAAAATTGAAATACTTAATAGATAAATCCTTAGCGTTTTCATATTTACTCCTCGAATAACCTGGTTATTAAGGAATCATTTTGATCTATATTAAAACAAATCTGTAATTGCTAAGGTAGATGATGCGCTTATCTATAAGATGAACAAATGAAAAAAATTATATTCTAAAATTTTGAATTAATCAAGTATTAACCTGATATCCAAAATAAATGAATATGATAATATTTTAAAATTAAGTCTTATAGTTTGTTATTGAATTTTATTTTAGAATATAAAATATTATCAGATGTAACATCTTGTCTTATTCCGAAATTAGTAAAAATAATATTACTCAGTCATCCCGTTTCGCATAAAACCTAACATATATAGCAAAAACATCAATCCGGGTTTAGAATTTATAAATATTTTAAACACTTAAACCGAAGAGTAGTCGGCTAATAAAATCCTTTACACAATAAATAAATATTTTGTTTTAATTAAATGCTTACTAAATTAGATATGTAAATATTTATTAATTAGGACAATTGATTTGTTTTCTGAATTCTGTATAAATATACCGGGCAGTACTTGGATGTTTACCTCTTATTATAAACTTTACTTTTACTTAAATCAATAATGGAGAAAAAATGAAAATTAACCGCAAATTATTAATGCTAGTTGGAGTGCTCGTTACAATTAGCACACTGCTTGCAACCGATGGATATTTAAGAAACGGATACGGTGTTAAGTACTCGGCATTAGCCGGTGCGGGAGTTGCTTTACCGCTTAGCTCACTTGCTGGCGCAACAAATCCCGCTGCATTAGTTTATGTCGGAAACAGATACGATGTTAGTTTTGCATATTTCAGTCCAAGCAGAGATTACACAATTACCGGAGCTCCTTCCGGTGCACCGAACACTTTCGGACTTACTCCGGGTAAAGTTGAGAGTGAATCAAAAAGCTTCTTTATTCCAACGCTGGGTGCAAACTGGATGATCGCTTCAAATATGTCGCTGGGTGTCGTTCTATTTGCAAACGGCGGAATGAATACAGATTATCCGACTCCAACATTTTACGATCAGAGTTCACCCGGAACCGGAATTAATTTAGAGCAGATGTTCTTAGGCGGAACTTACTCAATTGAGTTTGTAGAAAACCATGCGTTTGGTGTTACGGCTTTATTCGGATTCCAAAGATTCTCGGCAAAAGGCTTGGCAGCGTTCTCGAATTTTTCTGCCGATGCATCTGCATTAACAGGCAACCGTGTTTCTACGGCAACCGGTTTTGGAGCAAGAGTCGGTTACTTCGGAAAAATTCTTCCGATGCTTTCTGTCGGTGTTTCGTACCAGACTAAAATTTATATGAGCGAATTTAAAGAATACAAAGGATTGTTTGCTGAAGAAGGTGATTTTGATGTACCTGCAAACTGGACTGCCGGAATTGCAGTTAACGCAACACCGGCGCTTACTTTTGCACTTGATGTAAAAGGAATTATGTACAGCCAAATTAATTCTGTTGCAAATAAATTTGATCCGATGGCGCTCCCGCCCGCATTCCCCGATGGAAATGGCGGATTTGTTCCCAACCCAAATCACAAACCTTTGGGAAGTAAAGAAGGTTCGGGATTCGGCTGGAAAGATGCTACAATCATTAAATTCGGTACCATGTGGAAAAGCAGTGATGAGTGGACCTGGATGCTTGGTTATTCATATGGCAAACAGCCCATTGAAGAAAGCGAAGTGCTATTCAATATTTTAGCTCCTGCTGTAGTTGAACATCATATAACTTTTGGTGTATCAAGAAGTTTCTGCGGCGGACAGGAAATTAATTTAGCTGTTATGTATGCTCCTTCCGGCAGTGTTTCGGGTCCAAATCCACTTGAAGCACCAAATCAGCAGACAATCGAACTGCAAATGTCACAACTTCAGGTTGAAATTGGCTACGCTTTTCATTAATTGAAATTCTTAATTATGGGATGTCTTTCGGCATCCCGCTTTTTCCTTCTACAAATTTCCCATTCTTATTTTCAGTTTAAATGTCTATATATTTATATTAATTCCTGTATCATTTCATAAAAGAATGAGAAGATGATTAAAAAATCTCTAAGACCGGAATCAGACGACCGCAAATTAAAACTCAAATTGTACGAAGTTATTTTTGAAGCCGATACTCCAGCCGGTAAAACTTTTGATGTGCTGCTGCTTTGGACAATAATGCTTAGTGTTCTTACTGTATTTCTTGAAAGTATATCGGAACTGAAAGTTGAATACGGAAGAATATTTTTTCTTTTGGAGTGGGTGTTTACAATATTATTTACGATCGAATATTTATTGAGGCTTTATTGCGTTGAGAAGCCGATAAGGTATGCATGGAGCTTTTACGGTATCATCGATTTACTTGCAATAATTCCCACATATTTGAGTTTAATAATTGTGGGAAGCCAATATTTGCTTGTAGTTCGTGCAATCCGTCTGCTCAGAGTATTCAGAATATTCAAACTTACTCACCTGCTGAAACAGGCTGATATATTAAAAAAAGCACTTTTAGCAAGCCGGGGGAAAATTGCTGTTTTTCTGTTCGCCGTAATCACAACAATAATTATTATCGGTGCATTGATGTATGTGATCGAGGGACCGGAAAATGGATTTACCAGTATCCCGGTCAGTATGTATTGGACAGTTGTAACAATGACAACTGTCGGGTACGGTGATATTTCGCCTCAAACGCCGCTTGGGCAGTTGCTTGCATCGGCAGTGATGATAATTGGTTATGGAATTATTGCGGTGCCTACAGGAATTGTATCGGTTGAAATT
>JAENZU010000496.1 GCA_016841125.1 Melioribacter sp.
ATGCATAAAGCCTACGAGCATTGTGCGCAAAGATTTGACGCTGAAAAAGGCGGATTTGGAACTGCACCTAAATATCATTCTCCGCAAAATTTGTTATTTCTATTGAGGTATTGGAAAAGAACCGGAGAAACCAAAGCGTTGGAAATGGTGAATAAAACTTTAACCGAAATGCGCAAAGGGGGAATTTATGATCATATTGGTTTCGGGTTTCACCGTTATTCTACGGATCAAAACTGGCTTTTACCCCATTTCGAAAAAATGTTTTACGACCAGGCAATGCTGATAATAGCTTATACTGAAGCTTATCAGGCTTCAGGTAATAAAATTTTCAGACAGACTGCCGAAGAGATTATCACTTATGTTCTGAGAGATATGACTTCCGCCGAAGGCGCATTTTATTCTGCCGAAGATGCCGATAGTGAAGGGGAAGAAGGGAAGTTCTATGTTTGGACTACTGAAGAAGTGAAAGCTATTCTCGGTGAGGAAGACGGAAAGTTTTTTGGCGGCGTTTTTAATTTTAAAGATAGCGGCAATTTTGTTGAAGAAGCTGCCGGTAAAACTAGCGGTACAAATATTCCTCATATTAAAGCGGCAGATCATCTACAAGCTGATGACAGTGAAAAAAAGTCAGATGAATTGATCACTAAAATCGAAAAACTTAGATTAAATCTTTTTGAAAAAAGGGAAGAGCGTACTCATCCCTATAAGGATGATAAAGTTTTGACCGATTGGAATGGGCTGATGATTGCAGCACTTGCTAAAGCAGCTAAAACTTTTGGTAATAATGAGTACTCTGCCGCAGCCAAAAAAGCGGTTAAATTCTTTTTCGAAAAAATGCTGAATAAAGAGGGAAGACTGTATCACCGTTACAGGGAAAATGAAGCGGCTCTCTCCGCAACACTTGACGATTATGTATTTTTGATTTGGGGTTTACTTGAGTTGTATGAGGCAACTTTTAACATAAACTATTTGAAGAAGGCACTTCAACTCCAGGCAATTCAAGATAAACATTATTGGGATGAAGTTTACGGCGGATATTTTTTTACTGCCGAAGATGCCGAACAATTGCTTGTGAGAAAAAAAGAAATTTACGACGGTGCCTATCCATCGGGTAATTCAACCGCTATGCTTAATCTGCTGAAATTAGGAAAGCTTACTTCTGAAACAAAGTTTGACGAAATGGCAGCAAGGTTATCAAAAGCTTTTTCGGAAACGGTAAGCAAATCACCTTCGGCATTTGCTCAATTGCTCTGCGGTGCAGATTTTGCAATCGGACCTTCGAAAGAAATCGTTGTAATCGGAAAGCTGACTGACTCAACCACCATTGCAATGCTGAAAAGTTTGAACAATTATTTTTTACCGAATAAAGTGGTGCTTGTAATTGAGCCTAAAAAATTAATTGAAGTATCGGAACTTATTCCATTTGTTAAAAATTACAAACAAGTTGATGATAAGACGACCGCTTATATTTGCGAGAATTATCAGTGTAAAATTCCGACTACAGATTTAGCGGAATTCAACAAGCAATTGGCGGCTGAAAATTAATAAATACTTCGAAATAATTTTTCTGTTGATTTTTCAAATTTATTTTAGTTGGATAGGTGTGATTTTATTCAAAATTCGGTGTTATTATTTTATGTATAAACTATCAAATTAAAATCAACTTGATTTTCTATTATCTTAGTAATAGATTTTCGGTCAAATTAGCAAGGATTATAAAATAGATGAATTATTCATCTGAAAATTTTTTTGATGACGATTATTTCCCGATGGAAGATAAAGAGATAAAATCTAAAGTTAGTTTATGTAAACAGTATATTTCTCAGGGGCATACTTATGCCTATCTTGAGAATATAGAAGATACAATTCAACTATGTCTCGAATATGATTTTCCCGAAGACGGAATTTTTCTGAGTGATGCGGTTTTGGAAATTGCACCTTACAGCTCAGAGATCTGGCAGTTTAAAGGAATATTCTTAAATAATATATTCGATTTTGAAAAAGCCTATCATTGCTTCAATAAATCTTTATCTCTTAACCCTAATGATGTTGAAACAATTTTAAATAAAGCAATTTCCGAAGAGAATCTTGGTCTCTTGAAAGATGCAATCGAATCACATAACAGAGCTCTTGATCTTGAACCCACTAACGAGGAAGCCGCCTACAGCATGGGTATTTTATACTTGCGGCAGGAAATGTTCAATGAAGCTATTGATTCGTTTAAGTTATCGGCAGAGATCGATCCCGAATTTTCGGATGCCTGGTACGAACTAGGATTTTGTTATGAAAATTCCGACCGGTTTCCGCAGGCAATTGAAGCTTACAATAAATTTTTGGAATTAGAACCCTACAGTTCAACAGGTTACTACAACAGGGGAATTGCTCAAGTACGCCTTGGTGAATTTGAACAGGCGATAAATAGTTTTGAATTGTCCATTGCTATAAAAGAGGATTTTGCGAGCGCCTGGTTCAACAAAGGAGTTGCATACGCAAACTTAAATAGAATCGGCGAGGCTTACACTGCATTCTTAAAAGCCTCGGAACTGGATCCTTACGATGAAACAATCTGGTATAATCTTGGTCAATGCTACGAGGAGATGAGTGAATTCCGAAGTGCGCTTAAGTGTTACAACAAAGCAATTCAAATTGATGAAGCCTACTATGACGCATATTTAGCAAGAGGTTACACTTACGATACCCTCAGTAAATTTAACTTAGCATTACGGGATTTTATTACTGCTGCTTCCTTTAACAAAGATGTGCCGGAAGCCTGGCTTGCTAAAGCCGATTTGGAATATTCTCTGGGTAAATTAAAAGATTCTATCGGTAGTTTAAAAAAAGCCTTGAAATGTGATCCCGAGAATTTTGAAGCAGCAAACCGTCTTGCTGAAACATATGTTGAAATTGGAGATTGGCTGGACGGACTAGAAATGTTCAACAAGTGTATTGAGCTTAATCCCTTAGATGCATTTTCACATTACGGTAAAGCAAAATTATATTTTTTATTAAGCAGAACAACTGAAGCGGTTGAATGCCTAAAAACAGCTATTGATCTCGATTCCGCTATTGAAACTAAATTTGCAAAAGATTATCCTGAAATATACAGCTCTAAGATTTTTCATAAATTAATGGGCGATCTAAAATTAATTAATTAACCGAATGAATTATTTCGAAAAACTAAGTCCG
The DNA here is from genome assembly GCA_016841125.1 of Melioribacter sp. Taxonomy (GTDB): domain Bacteria; phylum Bacteroidota; class Ignavibacteria; order Ignavibacteriales; family Melioribacteraceae; genus JAENZU01. The sequence goes on from JAENZU010000496.1 coordinate 3,187, forward strand.
ACCACTCAGGTGATTGGTGTAATAGGTCACCCGGTAAAAC
>JAENZU010000497.1 GCA_016841125.1 Melioribacter sp.
AAATTGGAAAAATTCAGCCCCATTCCAGAGCGCTATTTGGACTGAATGATATTTCAAAGGAAGCAGTATACGAAAAATTGAAAACTAAAAAAGAAAACGCGGGCAAGAGCCTTAAGCAATATGAGAGAGAAATTAATCTTCTAATTCCTGGCGCCATTGATGCTAAAGTACATTTTAATACTCAGGGATATGAATTTAGAGAAGACTCTCAGCATGGCTCAACCGCTGCCGCATCGGGCGGAACAACGACAATTGCCGATATGCCTTGCACTTCAATTCCCGCAGTTACCAGCGAAGAAAATTTATTTATAAAAATGAAAGCTTTGAAAGACAAAAGTTTGGTTGATTTTGCATTATTCGGAGGGATTTCAGCCAGACAATATACTTCCCGAAAGGAAATTGAAAATAATTTAAAAAGTCTTGCAAAAGCTGGTGTAATCGGAATCAAGGTTTATACGATTTCATCTATGGAAAGTTTTCCCGAGCTGAGCTATTCTCAAATCAAAGTTATAGCAGAGATATTGGCAAAGATAGACTTGCCTCTTCTAGTGCATGCCGAAGATAGTCAGATGGTTAGTTTTAGAGAAAAGCGATCACGTCGTTTTGGTCAAAATGATTGGGAGTCGTTCACTCGCTCACGGGATGCTCAGGCTGAATCGGAAGCAGTTTTACAGTTAATTAAAATTGCAAAAGCAACAAACTGTAAAATTCATATTGTCCACTTAAGTTCCGAATTAGCGTTAATGCATATTAGAACCGCACAGGCTAATAAGATTAAAATTTCTGCTGAAACTTGTCCCCACTATTTATTTTTTACAAAGGATGATTTTAATAAGAAAAAAATTTCAAAATATTTAAAAACTACTCCTCCCGTAAAAGAAAATTTCGATAGAGATGCATTGTGGAAAGGATTAAACGATGGAACAATAAATTTTATTACTACCGATCATGCCGGATGTGACCCATCGAAAGAAAAAAAATCGAGAAATTTTTGGGAAGTTTACTCAGGAATTCCAGGTGTTGAACATAGAGTTCCTTTTCTTATAAGTGAGGGAGTGTTGAAAAATAATATAAATTTAGAAGCGGCGGTAAATCTTCTTTCAAAAAATCCTGCAGAATTTTATAAACTTAAAAATAAAGGTTTACTGCAAAAAGGTTACAACTCGGATTTCGCATTAATTGATATTAAAGATTCGTTCACTGTAAAATCAGAAAACATGAATTCTAAAGGAAAATATTCTCCATTCGACGGCAAAAAATTTGATTGTGTCGTTAAAAAATCTTTTGTTAGAGGAGTGGAAGTATTTTCAAAAGATCGAAAAGAAAATAACAATTTTAAACATGGTAAATTTGTATCGAATTAATAGGCAAGCGGAATGAGAACAAACGATCAAAAGATAATTTCTAATGCCTGGATTTCTACAGTTGAGGAAAACAAAGTAATACCTATCTTTGGTGATTTGATAGTGGAAGACGGAATAATTGCCAAGATAAGAAAACGAGATTACAGCTATTTTTTAAATCATCCTCACCTTGTAAATAAAGATTCGTTTAATGCAGGCGGCAGATTGCTGACCGTTCCGCTGGTAAATTTTCATGATCATTTTTATTCCCGCTTAGCAAAGGGATTCTCGATAAAAGGTGAAATGAATAATTTCATCAACATTTTGCACAATTATTGGTGGAAAGTCGATAAACTTCTCGACGAGAAAATGATACGCGCATCCGTAAAATTGGCTGCACTCGAATCAATCAAAAATGGTGTTCTCTATATTTTTGATCATCACTCTTCACCCATTAATTCTTTGGGAAGTCTTAAAGTTATCTCTGATGTTCTCGCTGAATTTAATTTACGCGGGACAGTTTGTTTTGAAACCTCCGATAGAAACGGTGCTGAATATGCTGCTGGCGGATTAAAAGAAAATAGAGATTCATTATTCTCCGCAGTAAACTCAGATGTAAAACCGATGCTGGGGCTTCACGCATCTTTTACTTTAAGTGATGATACTCTTGCTGAGGCTGCGGATCTCGTTGAAGAATTTGATCTCGGAATTCATATTCATTTAAGTGAAGATGAAATTGACAACAAATTAAGTGTTGAAATTGCTAATTTGAGACCGCTTGAAAGATTAAATCTTTTTAATCTGATCAACGTCAAAAGCATTCTCGCTCATGGTATTCATTTGAAAGATTCGGACTATACAATTCTGCAAAAGACGGGGGGCGCCATTGCTTATAATTTCGATTCAAATTATAATAATGGAGTCGGTTTGCCTTCATTAATTGATCTGCCGGAATTTGTTCCGGTACTTTTTGGAACAGATGGTATGCATGCCAATCCCGCAAAAAGTATGAAACAGTATTTCCTGTTGCTCAGGCATCAATCTGCTGCTTTTGATGAAGCTTTTCAAAGACTTCAAAAATCTTATTTTGATCAGTTCGTTTTTGTAAAAAGGTATTTCTCTGATTTTTCAACGCTTCATGAAGGGGAAAATGCGGAATTCATTATTTGGGATTATTTTCCGGCAGCGCCGCTGAATAGTGAAAATTTCCTTTCACACTATATTTACGGAACTGTGGAGAGCCGGGTGCATTCTTGCTTCAGAAATAATAAATTTTTGATGAAAGAATTTCACTTATCCGATATTGATGAAACGATGATTTCCTCCGAAATTGCAGTTCAGGGGAAACGTCTTAAAGAACTTTTTGAGAATTAGCATTTTTATGAGTAAAGATAAATTTGAAGTTTTAGGGACCGATGTAATCAGAGGCGACGGTTACTCAAAAGTAACCGGAGATGCAAAATTCGCCGATGATTATAGGTTTGTAGATCTGCACTATGCCGCTCAAGTCAGGATCAATACTCCATCCGCAATAATAAAGAAACTTGATTATTCAGACATAATAAATGACCCTGAGTTAACATCTATTTGTGATTCTTCTGACATTCCGGCGTGCAATAAAATCGGTTTGGTGAAAGAAGATCAACCTATATTTGCACATGAGAGAATTTTTTCCGAAGGTGACGTAATATCTTTAGTAATTGCAAAATCCAGTATTTCTGCTAAACTTCTTGCAAGCCGTGTTAATGTTTAATACGTAAAATTAGAACCTTTGACAGACCCTTTAAAATCTTTTGATGCAAATTTTCCTCTTGTTAATCCGGAAATGGGAACGAATCTTATTAATCGACTTTTTGCTAA
>JAENZU010000498.1 GCA_016841125.1 Melioribacter sp.
CTAAACTGTCCTGCATCACCGTTGATTTCGGAACATGAAATTTATCCTGTTGATAATAGAATAAACCGCCTAATCGTGATCCAAACCAAATACGGTTTTCCGGGTCAACCACAATTGAATAAATATAATTATCGCTAAGGTTTTTTTCGGAATTAAAATTTTGAAATGTATGCCGGTCGAATTTGGAAATTCCGTTTATTGTTCCAATCCACAAATTTCCCGAACTATCTTCGGCAATTGCTCGAACTGTAGAATTTATCAATCCATCGCGAGTGGTATAAGGAGTGAAATTTATTCCGTCAAATTTTATTAGCCCTGCCTCGGTTCCAAGCCAAATAAATCCTTTGGAATCTTGAAAGATAACGAAGACGGTATTTTGCGGAAGTCCGTCTTCGTCGGTATAATTTTTAAAGGAAAGTAACTGCCCGTTAATTGTTGTAAAACAAATTACTATTGCAATAAAAAAAATAAACTGATTTGAAATCCGTGCAAATAAGTTATTCACTGCAGGGTCAAAGTAATCAATTAATTTTTTCGCCTTTATTGGCATTCACAAATCCAAATTGCTGATTTGGGTGTCCCTCAATTTTTATTTCACCAAAGCGGGATTCAAATTTTTCTATATTTTCTTTTAACGCCTTTAGTAGCATTTTTGCATGCTGCGGCGTTGTAATAATTCTTGACTGCACTTTAGCTTTGGGAACACCGGGGACTACACGTGTAAAATCGATAATAAACTCAGCCGGTGAGTGTGTTATAATAGCGAGGTTTGAATAAATTCCTTCAGCTTCTTTTTCACCTAATTCAATATTTATCTGCTGAGGTTTTTGATCTTTTTCTTGATTATCATTATTCATAAGTTATCCTAAATTTAAAGAAAAACCCACAATCCGATACAAAAGCTGCAGATTGTGGGTCAATCAAATTTTATAAAATTATAATTGCTGTCTCAAATCATCAGCTTTTTGGAATGCATCTTTTGCTTTTTCATTATCACCAAGCTGTGTGTAAACTTTAGCCAAATTTTCCCAACCGGATGCATCTTCAGGGTTTAATTCAAGATATGTCTCAAACAAAGGTTTTGCCAACTCAAATTTCTCTTTATACTCTTCTGTCGGGTTCTCTGCTTCGAGGCTTTCGTTGAACAATCTTGCTCCCCAGTTAAAGTAAGTGATACCTAAGTTATATGCAGCGTCTTCGTAATCGGGATCAATATCCAAAGATTTTTGGAAAGCTGCAGCAGCCTCGGGATACCTGTTTTTACCTAACTGAAGTACGCCTTTTACATAATAGTTCAATTTATTATTCGGGTACTCACTTATTTTTTGTTCAACCTTTTCTAAAGTAACCTCTAGACCCTGAGTAAGGCGGTAAAGTTTATATAAATTTTCCAGCATTGTCGTGTTTTCCGGGTTTGCTTTCACTCTATCTTCGAGCACACTAATTGCTTTGCTCCAATATTGATAAGCTCTTACACTATCCTGCGGATCTTTAGAAGTTTCATAAGCACGTGTTGCTTCATTCCCAAGGTATAATAAAGTTTCACCGTATTCTTCAGCTAAGTCGTCGGCATATTTCAGATCTAAAGATTTTTCATATTCTTCAATCGTTTTGTCGTATTGCCCTAAACTCTTATAAGCAAAAATCAAATTCTTGTATGTATCCGCTGAATCCGGCTGACATGCTATTGCAAAATTAAAATGTTCAATAGCTCTATATAGATACATATCGGTGCTGTCTTTGTCGTCAACCTTTGCGGCTTTATTGAATAGTCCAACCCCTTTATTAAAATTTTCAGCCCAGTGATATTTTTTATGGTCCTCAATATTCTTTTGCAATTTATTGCTGATTTCTAATGACTTTTCAAAATTTTCCAGCATAGCGGGCATATCGCCTTGCTCGCCGTTAACGTAACCTAAATAATAATAACCTTCGTCACTCTGTGGATTTTTCTCAACTTCCTTTAACAAAGATTCTTTTGCTTTAGCAAAATTTTTCTGCTGGATATAAAGTTTAGCACTGGTCAGTTCAGTTGATGAGCATTGAAAAGCCATAAACCCAAATACCATACTCATAAGTGTTAATAATATCAAAATTCGTTTCATGAATACTCCAAGTGATTTTATGTTAATAATCTTAAATAATCATGTTAAATTAATCAATTTAGGCATCCAGAGTCAAGGAATATTTGGTCAATTTTGTCAACAAATAATGAGGGCAAAAGGCTTTAAGCATAGGTTTCGATTGATTTTACAATTCAAAAAAGATATTTTGGTAATTAAAAACGAGGTTTAATTGAATCGTACCGAAATAATAAAAGAAGTGCCGAAAGTTCAACTGCATGATCATCTTGATGGAGGACTCCGTTCTGCGACTATTGTTGAACTGGCAAAAGAAATAAAATATAAAAAACTGCCTACTGCAGATCCGGTAGAATTAGCTGAGTGGTTTTACCGTGGTGCAAACAAAGGCAACCTTGTTGAGTATCTACAGGGCTTTGAGCACACTACCGCTGTGATGCAGACGAAAGAAGCACTTGAGCGCATTGCATATGAAATGATGGAAGACATGAAAAACGATGGAGTTTGTTATATTGAAACCCGCTTTGCTCCTGTGTTCCACACAAAAAAAGGTTTATACTACGATGAAATTATTGATGCAGTACTTTCAGGTTTGGAAAGAGGCAAAAAGGATTTTAACGTTGGTTACGGTTTAATTCTTTGCGGAATGCGGAATATGCAGAATACTCTTGAAATTGCTGAACTGGCTGTTAATTTCCGGCATCAAGGGGTTGTGGGATTTGACCTCGCCGGCGAAGAAGGCGGCTACCCGCCGAAGAAACATATTGATGCTTTTAATTATATCAAACGGGAAAATTTTAATATTACAATTCATGCCGGTGAAGCATTCGGTAAGGAATCAATTTGGCAGGCTGTTCAGTGGTGCGGTTCGCACCGTATTGGTCACGCTACACGCTTAATTGAAGATATGGCATTCGACAAAGAAGGGAATATCGCTGCACTCGGCGAACTCGCTCAGTTTGTTCTCGATAAAAGAGTTCCGCTTGAAATTTGCTTATTGAGCAATGTTCACACAGGCGCAATCGATAAACTTGAGAATCACCCGTTTATTTATCTTTATAATCAGAAATTTAGGGTCTTTCTAAATACCGATGACAGGTTGATGAGCGATACAACGCTGA
>JAENZU010000499.1 GCA_016841125.1 Melioribacter sp.
GAAACAGCAATTTCAATGTTTGAGTCGGACGAAGAAAATTCAAATCAAAAAGGTTATCAAATTGGGGTGGAAGGTTTAGAACGCGCCATTGCTAAATCCGAAGATAATTTTGAGAGTTACAGTAATTTTATTGACGAGAAATTAGTGACTGTTAACGAAAGTATAATTAAGCTAAATACAAATTTACGAGCGCTCAATAATCTCGATCAGCTATTCACATTAAAAATAAAAATTTCCAAAGCGAAAACTACCGAGGAAGTAAAAAGAAGATTTGATAAGGTTGTACTGGCAAGTAAAGGTTTTCTGCCGGTTGTTTATCATAAATCGAAAAAATTAGCGCAGCAGCTTACAGGAAAAGTAGAGGAAATTTCTTCAAAGGTGGGGCTTACATCCCGGGTTTCGGATCTGTCGATTGAAATTTCTGAATATTTGATCGAAACTCAAAATGTTATCAACAGCCTCCCGTTTGTTTATCAGCGTCTTTTTAGAAATGAACCTCTCAATGATGAGCGTTTTTTTGTCGGCAGAGATTCGGAACTAGCCGCAATTAAAAAGGCATATGATTTTTGGTTGAAGGAAAGATTTACCGCAGTAGTTATTATAGGTGAAGAAGGAGCGGGCGCATCAACTTTGATAAATTTTGCCGATAAACTTTTTGATAAATCCGTTAAGCGGTTACGTACGGAATTAGATCAATCTTATTACGAGGATGCTAAAGCGCTAAAGCGGATTGCAGAGCTTTTCGAAATAGAAGAAGAGGTAAAAGATTTTCAAGCATTAATAGATTTGATAAATGAATCTGACGAAAAGAAAATTGTAATTATCGAAAACCTGGAAGAATTTTTTCTGAAAATTGTGGATGGATTTTACACACTGCGCAAAATATTTGAACTTATTTCCCGCACAAATAAAAAAATATTTTGGATAATGACATGCAATCTTTACGCCTGGAAGTATTTGGTGAAAGTAGTTGATATCGACGATTATTTTGCATTCAGTGTTTCCCTCAGTGAGCTGAGCAACGAGAATATGGAATCAATTATTATGCGGAGACATTCGGTAAGCGGCTACAATTTAATTTTTACGCCGACCGAAGAGGAAAAAAAATCAAAATCTTTTCAGAAACTGAAAGAGGATGAGCAGCAGGAATATTTGAGAAAACAGTTTTTTGAGAGATTGAATGAAAACTCTAAGAGCAACATTGCACTCGCTCAGCTTGTGTGGCTCAGCTCAATCAAATCAGTATCAAACGAAAATATAGAAATTTTAATGCCGGCTAAATTCGATTATTCTTTTTTAACAAGTATGCAGCAGCAGAAATTCTTTTCACTGGCGGCAATAATTATTCACGACGGGTTAACCATTAATGAGCATACCGCAATTTTCGATACGACATTCGAGGAAAGTAAACTACTGCTTTTTTCAATGGAAGACGACGGCATTCTGGTTAACCGGAACGATACTTTCAAAATTAACTTTGTTCTTTACCGGCAGGTAATTGCACTGCTGCAAAGTAAAAACATACTACATTAACAGGACTCAAAATGAAAAAGATCGTCATACTTTTAGGAATATTTTTGATCCTTTATACATACGGTTATAGTCAAACTCAGGATTCATTAATTAAAAAAGATTCTGCCGGAATTGCTGCAACAGTAGACTCACTCAAGAGTTCGCTTGATTCAGCTAAATCCGAAAAATCGAAATTAAAAGTAGAAGATCTAATTCCGCAAGTAAATGATGATATCGGAAAAATATTTTCGTTTGGCAAAATGATATGGGCACTCATAATTCTGGCAATTGGGTTTTACTTCATCAAAGTGATTACCTCAATGCTCAATAAAATTTCTGAACGAAGTATTTCATACCGCATCACATTGAAAGGATTGATCCCGATAGTTAGAATTTTGGGCTGGACGGGAATATTAACTTTTATAATTGTCGGAATTTTTGCACCGCCGGTTCAAACTGTTCTGGTTGTTTCCGGCTCTCTCGGTATCGCTGTTGGTTTTGCAGCACAGGATATTTTAAAGAATATCTTCGGCGGAATTATGATTTTATTTGATCGCCCGTTTCAAGTGGGAGATAAAATTCAGGTTGGTGATCATTATGGCGAGGTAATGAATATCGGGCTTCGCTCAATAAGGCTTGTAACCGCAGATGATTCCATGGTAAGTGTGCCCAACGGCGAAATAATGATGCAGTCAATTTCTAACTCCAATTCCGGTGAAGCTAACTGCCAGGTAGTTGCCGAAATTTACCTTCCGACACATATTGATATTGAAAAAGCCCGAGAAATTGCAGTACGCTGCGCGCAGGTTTCTAAATATGTTTATCTCAACAAACCGATTTTGGTTATTTTTAAAAATGAAATGATGCAGCACCGACCGGTAATGAAAATGAGATTGAAAGCGTATGTTTTGGATATCCGTTTCGAATTTGCGTTTATGAGCGACATGACCGAAAAAACTATTAAAGAATTTTTGCTGCACGGAATTGTTTCCCAAGAAGAGATGAACGGGTTGATGCGCACAGATAAAATCAATTATTAACTAATCATTTTTTTTATGTCGAACAGGAAAAAACAAATACGCAGTAAAGTTGGCAAACCGCCCGGTACACTAATTTATTTGGGCGAAAGGGAAATTAAGGATACAACAATTGTAGTTGTTGAATACGATCCTGATTATTACAACAAATATGAGCTAAAAAATCTGGAAGAATTAAAAGAGCTAATTATTAAGAAACCTGACGAGAGACGACTTTGGATAAACTTTTTGGGAATACCGGTTCATCAAATGTCGGAGATCGGTGAAGTTTTGCAAATTCATCCCCTTACACTTGAGGATATGTTAAACACATATCAGCGACCAAAAATTGAGTATTATGAGGATTATATCTATTCGGTTTCAAAATCATTAAATCTCTCGGAAACCAATACTCTTTTGCAAGAGCAGGTAAGCATTATCTTAAAAGATAACATCGTTATATGCATTCAGGAATTGAAATCTGATATGTTCGAAGTTGTTTACGAGAGGATTAAGTTGGGCAGCCTGATTTTCAGAAAATCTAAATCCGATTATTTATTTTACGTGCTAAGCGATATTTTGATAGATAATTATTTCATTATAACCGAAGAATTGAGTGACCATCTTGATGATCTGCAGGAGCGATTACTTGAAACTCCGCAAAAAGATGA
>JAENZU010000001.1 GCA_016841125.1 Melioribacter sp.
TAAAAATAATCTAAATGTTATTGTTACGAATACGATGAAAGGATTGCACAGAATTTATAATATTGAGGAATTTAAACAGTATTCTTTAAAGAGAGCAAGCCGGCTACTGAATAGACTAAATAAATATTTTGAAATTTCTAAAGAAGCCAAATACTTCAAGTATAACTGACGATTTAGTCGGTCGGTCTATCAGGCATTGGCTGAGTAGCGAAATAATCTTTATAAAATCTGTTAATATATTTATCGGTTAATTCTTGCACCCTTTCGTGGGAACCCGATCTTACAATAAGTCCAGCATGAAATTTCTTTTTTAATTTCCAGCAAATTTCTTCATCATTATATGTTGAAAGATCGGGCCATTTTTCTTTAGCAAGGGATAAAATCAATCCGGCATAATCGTTTCTGAAATTCGGCAGTTTGTATTCTTCTCCTTTGTTGAGAGTCTCAAGTTTTGCCCACTCTTCCCACAAGTTCAATCCAGCAGCTTCTTTAACTAATTCGGAAATATTGGCGCCTCCAACACGAGCTGATGTTTCGAGAAAATAAAACTTTCCGTCTTCGTGAGCTTTAATAAACTCTGTATGTGAAATTCCTTTTACTAGACCCATAGCTTTCAGCACTTTGGAATTCATAGCTTTCAAAGATTTGTCTTCCTTATTTCCTCTTGGAATTGTAATAGTGGAAAACACTCTTCCCTCATGAGCAACTTCCATTGGGGGTTTGCCGTATTTGCTTACCAAAGCAAATATTATTTCTTTCTCAAATACAATTGAATCAACGTGATAAATATCTCCGGGTACGAATTTTTCCATCAGGTAATATGAGCGCTGATCACCAAATCCGTCAACTATTTTCCAAAGCTCTTCAGAGGTATGAATTTTCTTTACACCGATAGCGCCGGCGTGCAGACGCGGTTTGATAATGTAGGGCGCCTTAAGATTCTGCATAAATTGGTTTATATCATCATTATTTAGAATATGAACAAAATCGGGAACAAGAATTTCTTCCTCTTTTGCTCTCAATCTCATTGCCAACTTGTCTCTAAAATATCTTGCGGTTGTCTCACCCATTCCCGGAATTCTTAAATGCTCTCTTAAAGTGGCAGCCTTTTCAACATCGTAATCATCCATTGCAACTATTCTGTCCAGCTTCCGTTCACGTGCAAGATAACTTACTGCATTGATCAACTCGGTCATATTCCATTCTTTGTTGTGATCAGGAAAGTAAAATATATCATCCAAACTTTCATGAGCCCAGGGGGCATTTTCCAAACTCTTTGAAGTAAGAAGAAAAACACGGCAGCCCTGCTTTTTACATTCCCTAATAAAATCATTCCCTTTTTCGTAACTTGCAATAACTAAAATTGTTAGTGGTCTTTCAAACGACATTAAAGCCTCCGGTTCAGAAGTGATTAATTTTAATCATTCTTTATGTGATAATTTTTAACCTTAAATTTTTCCGCAAAATATAAATTAGCTTTGTATTTTGTAATACTAATTTTTTAATATATAATTTTTTTCTTAAAACACTAAAACTAATTTAACTCTGCAGTTCCCTAATAATAAAGAGATATTCAAGAGTTAAAATCTGAAGAGAAGAGAATGGAAAAAAAATCAGCAGCAATTCAATACAATAGGTTAATCTCCAAAGAAAGAGTTGAAAACTATTCAAGAATTTTTGACGAAAAAATAGACAAGCTTCATTTGCCCCCAGTATTTAAAAGGAAATGGTTCAGCGCAAGTTTATTATTAATTGTACTGCTGTTGATATATTTCAGTTTACGCGAAATTGAAGGTACTGTTGAGGGAATTCCAACTTTCAAAGTATCTACCGGTGACTTTATAGTTTCGGTAACCGAGAGTGGCGAGATAAGGGCTAAGAATAGCGTATCAATTTCAGCCCCTAGAATAAGAGGCAATTTAAAGATCATCTACCTGATTCCGGAAGGGACGTATGTAAAACCCGGTGATGTGGTTGCCCGTTTCGATCCGACCGAAGCTCAGACAAAATTAAAAGAAGCCGAAGCAGAGCAGGAAATTTCTTTATCGAAAAAAGAAAAACTTCTTGCTAATCATAAATCGGCAATGGCACAAATGGAAACGCAGCTTAAGTCTGCCGAACTCAGTTTTGAGTTATCCAAATTAAATTTAGAACAAATGCGTTTTGAGGCAGAAGCTAAACAGCAGGAAGCGCTGCTGCAGCATAAAAAAAATGAATTAAGTTTTGAACAGACAAAGCAGGAATACGAATCGAAAAAAATTATTCAGCAGTCGGAATTAAACGAAATGGAAATTGAAATAAAACAGAAGCAGAATGAATTAGACCGCGCAAAACGGGATATGGAATTAATGGCGCTCTCAACTTCGGCAGAGGGACTTGTGGTCTATTCCGAAAACTGGAGTAACGACGGTAGAAAATTTGGAGTCGGCGATCAGCCGTGGCCCGGTGCCACAATAATGAATCTGCCCGACCTCTCGGCTATGGAAAGTGTTACTAATGTTAATGAGGTAGATGTAAGTAAAATCAAAAAAGGTCAAAGTGTTGTTGTAAAATTGGATGCGTTTCAGGACAGTTCATTCGGCGGGACAATCACTTCGGTTGCTTCGCTCGGAAGAAAGAAGGATAATAATTCCAATATTAAAGTGTTTGAAATTTTAGTTGAAGTTGTTGGTAAATCCGATATTCTGCGGCCCGGTATGACTACAAGCAATAAAATAATTATCGATGAAATTCCCGGTGTAATATCTGTTCCGCTCGAAGCGGTATTTGAAAAAAATAATCAAACATTTACATATGTAATGAATGGTTCATCATTTGATGAAAGGGAAGTTGAGTTAGGTACCAGGGGTGAGGATTTTGTTGTTATTACAAACGGATTGGAAGATAGTGATATAATAGCTCTGAGAGATCCGACAAATGAAAACGATAGAAAGAAAAATGTATCCAAAGAAAATATTAATCTTCCGAATTCCTGATAAGCTATGAAAAAGTTAGATAACTTCAAAATTGGAATTGCAGCTTTAACTTCGAATAAACTGAGAACATTTCTTACAATGCTTGGAATAATATTCGGCGTGGGTGCTGTAATTGCAATGCTCTCTATTGGTGAAGGCGCGCGTCAGGAAACTTTGGAACAAATTAGTCTGCTTGGAACGAATAACATAATTGTTAAATCAGTTCAGATTTCCGAAGATGCCGCAAAATCTGAAACATCCTTTTCACCCGGACTAAATATTAAAGATGCCGCATCAATAAAAGAGATAAATCCTTTTGTTGAATATGTAACACCCGAGCGGGAATTAATGGCAAATGTTTCTTATAAGTCACATATAATTGATGCCAAAATTGTCGGCACTACGGTTGAGTATCCCAACACATTTAATTCAAATGTAACCGAAGGAAGTTTTTTTACTAAGGATCATTATCAAAAATATTCGAATGTATGTGTGCTCGGCTCCGGCATAAAAGAAAAATTGTTTAAATATGAAGACCCGACATATCGGCAGATCAAAATTAATGATCAGTGGTTTAGGGTTATTGGTGTAGTTGCATCAAAAAATGTAAACTCTTCTGCTGTGGATAATCTTGGCGTAAGCGATTTCAACAACGAAATTTATATTCCGTTTTCTACAGCGGTAAGCAAGTTTGAGGCTGGCTCCAATGATAACAACACGCTGTCATTCGGCGGAATGGTAATAGTCTTCGGCGGTTCGCAGGCTGCAAATATTGTTGATAAATCTTCAGTCAATCAATTAACCATTAAAGTAAAGGATGATTCACAGATTAGAGAGGCCGCAAATTTAATTGAACGGATAATGAAGCGGCGGCACTACGGTATAAAGGATTACGAGATTGTGATTCCGGAGCAACTGTTGGAACAGAAGCAGAAAACGCAAGTAATATTCAATGTGGTAATGGGCGCAATTGCGGGTATCTCATTGCTGGTAGGCGGAATTGGGATAATGAATATAATGCTTGCAAATATTTTGGAGAGGACACGCGAAATCGGGATACGCCGCGCTGTCGGGGCTTCCCAATCAGATGTGCTGAATCAATTTATGTATGAAGCCGTAACCATCAGTATTCTGGGGGGTATAATCGGGGTTGTTGTTGGGTTTATTCTAACATCACTAATTACAGGCTATGCCGAGTGGCGTACAATCATCACTCCATTTTCGGTAATACTAGCTTTTTTTGTTTCGGTTTTGGTTGGAATAGTTTTCGGAATTTACCCGGCTAAAAAAGCAGCCTCAAAAGATCCTATTGAAGCTTTGCGTTATGAATAGTTATTGTCTTGCCAATAAAAAATCAACGTTAGGAATGATAGAAGGAAAAATATTAATGCGTTATGCATTGCTTGCTTTATTGCTTTTTGTATGTACTTCAAATATTAAAGCACAAAACGTGTTGTCTTTAGAAGAATCTATTTCACTTGCGCTGCGCCAAAGTTACAGTATTCAGGAAGCCGAATATAGTTTAACAAGTTCGCGCAAAAATCTTGAAGCAGCAAAATTAGGATTGATGTCTTCAGTCCGGTTTGAATTTGATGTTCCGAGGTACTCACTCCAATTGTCGAGTCAATTCAACCCTTCAACAGGAAGTGAAGAATTCTTTAAAACCGGCAATACTACTGTTGAAGGTAGGTTGTTAATAAGTCAGCCTTTGTTATTCAGTAACGGAACTATTTCATTGATTGGTTCGCTATTCGGAAGAGACCAGTACAGCGATTTTGCCGGAACAAACCGGGACTACTTTTCGAATCTCAGCATTCGTTTAAACCAGCCCTTATTCGTTTTCAACTCACAAAAGGCAAGTCTCGAAAAAGCTGAAATAAATTTAGATCGTGCAGAACGGAATTACTCCAAAGCAGAAAGAGGTATAATCTATAATGTAACCGCTTCATTTTTAAGATTATATCAATCGAAAAAACGGATGGAAATAACGCGGGAAAGAGTTAAGCAAAACGAGGAGTCTTTTGAAACCGCTTCAAATAAATTTAAAGCAGGATTAATTGCCGAAGTTGAAGCTATGCAGTTAGAAGTTGATTTAGCTTCCAGTCGTAATGAATTGCTTGATGCCGAAAGAAATTTTGAAAAATTGAAAAATGAATTTAAACTTTTAATAGGAATTGACCTTGGTGAAAATATTGATGTAACAGCAGAACTGAAGTTCAATCCTATTGATGTAAATTTAGAAGAAGCTATTAATACTGCTATTGCTAATCAGCCCGATTTGCAGAATGCGAAAGATGAAATACGGCTCAGTGAAATTTCGGTTGAAGAAGTTGACGCACAAAGCACTTTCAGAGCGGACCTTTCGGCAAATTACGGCATCAATAAAAACGATGATAGATTTAAAGATGTGTTCAGCAATTTTCTTGATAACCGCAGTGTTGTTATGACTTTATCTATTCCTGTGTGGGATTGGGGTAAAAACAGGACAGAGGTTCAGGCTGCCGAAGCCGGTTATAAAAGCTCAAAATTGAATTTCAGAAATTTAAAAGAATCGATCCGCAACGAAATTATTTCTTCGGTTAACCGTATAAACACTGCAATATCCAGGGTTGATGTTTTAAGTAAATCAGTTGAAGTCGCAGAAAAAAGTTATAATATCAGTCTCGAAAGATTCAAATCCGGTACGATCACCAGCTTTGATCTTTCCCAAATTCAGTTAAGATTGGTAGAAGCCAAACAGAGCAGCCTAAATGCTCTAATTGACTATGAACTTGCAATTGCAGAACTTGAGCGTAAAACGATGAGAGATTATCATTAAATTATTATTTAAATAATTGAGCAAACTAATAAATGAAAAATACATTTTTACCCGGCAGTAATAATCAATTAAAATTTCTCTTGGATAATATTGATGTTACAGGGAATAAAATATTAGTGGTTGGTTCTGCATCCGAAAATATTGCCGTTGAGCTTGCTGAAAAATCCGGGGTGCCCGTTACCATTATTGTTGAAGACCTTAATTCTTTCATGAATTCAAATATGATACTCGAAGAGGCAGCTAATGTTGAAGTGAAGATGATGGATTTTGACGCCACGGATTTTGGAGCAAATACTTTCGATCTGATTTATGCGCAGGCTTCTGTTTCTTTAGATAAGCGAAATAAAATAATTAAAGAATTTAAGAGAATACTTAATCCGGGCGGCGTTTTCTGCACCGGCGAGATTGTTACTGTTGGGAAAAACATTCCGGCGTTTGTAAACGATATTATGATTAGCTCGGCAATGGAACCATTAAATAGTGATGAATTTCAAAATTACTATGAACAGCGGGGTTTTGAAATTTTAAACTTGGAAGATTTGACTTCTACTTTGGGTGTATTTTATTCCGGCAGCCTGGTTAAGCTTAGTGATGCAATCAAAGATTTTTCTGAAAGAGAAAGTTCATACTATAAAAAACTGGTCAATAAAATCAAGCATGAATCGGAAGCATATTTGAAACACGGTGCCGATAAGTATATTGGCTTTAAAGTAATTTTAATGAGAAAGGATAAATGATGAAAAGAGGAGATGTAACAGTACTTGATATTGAAGGTTATGCTTATGAAGGCAAGGGAATTGCCAAGATTGACAGCGGTAATGGTGACGGTAAAAAGTTTGTGATATTTGTTAACGGAGCCTACCCGGGCGACAAAGTAGAAGTTTTGATTAGGAAAGCAAAAAGAAATTTTGCCGAAGCAATTGTTCAGAGGATAATTAAGCCTTCCGAACTAAGGATAGAACCCAAGTGCAAATATTTCGGTGTCTGCGGAGGATGTAAACAGCAGAACATGAATTACCAAGCCCAATTAAAATTTAAGCAGATGCAGGTAAGTGAAATTTTTGATAAGATGGGTGGGTTTACAGATTTTGAATTTGAAGATATAGTTCCTTCTGAAAATATTTTTCATTACCGGAATAAAATGGAATTTTCCTTCTCCGATAAAAGATGGATCACTCCTGCAGAGATTAAAAACTCAGATGAGATAACCGACAGAAATTTTGCACTCGGTCTACACGTGCCGCGTGTTTATGATAAAGTATTAGATATTGACGAATGTTTTCTGCATTCCGAAACCGGCAACCGGATAATTAATTTTACAAGGGAATTTTTTAAACAGCGGAATACGTCAGTATATACCACGCATACACATGAGGGTTTTCTGAGAAATCTTGTGATTAAAAATTCTTATAAAACAAACGATCTGATGGTTAACCTCGTAACTTCAGAAGAAGATGAAAAATTAGTTGGGCAGTACAGTGAAGAAATTGTGAAAGAAATTCCCGAAATATCTACTGTTGTAAATAATGTGAATTTAAAAAAAGCACAAGTTGCAGTTGGGGATTATGAAAAAGTATTTTTCGGGAAAGGCTTTATTCATGATATGATTGGAGACTTCAAATTTAGAATCAGTCCGAACTCTTTCTTTCAAACCAACACGCTGCAGGCGCAAAAATTATACGATACAATTTTGGATTTTGCACAGTTCACGGGAGATGAAGTAGTTTATGATCTTTACAGCGGTGCAGGAACAATTTCAATTTATTTATCACCGAAGGTTAAAAAGGTTTATGCATTCGAAAGTGTTGATGATGCGGTAAAAGATGCTAAAGCTAATTCTGTGTTTAATGAAATTGATAATATTTCGTTTCATACAGCAGATTTGAATAGATCATTTCTCCCAATCCAGCAGCACAAAAAACTTGATCTGCCCGATGTCATTGTTGCCGATCCGCCGAGAAATGGAATGAATCCTAAAACTATTAAAGACATCATTACTCTCTCACCTAAAAAAATTGTTTATGTGAGCTGCAACCCCACAACTCAAGTTAGGGATATTAAATTGCTGACCGAAGCCGGCTATAAATTAATTAAGATAAGACCTGTTGATATGTTTCCGCACACATATCATATTGAAAATGTAGCTTTATTGACTAAAGATTAGAAGCAACACTATTCCCCAAATTGGCTAAGATGATAATCGGTATGCTGGTAAACTAATCTGCCCCATTGATGTTTTGTCATCCTGCCGAAAGCCGGATGTTTATAAGTTGGATTTTGATTTATAGATGTGTCAAAGTTTTCAATTAATGAAATCAATCTTTGTTTATCTTCCTCAAATATATTGGGTTTAGTTCCGCCTTTCCCCTGTTTCAATTCTTTTACAGTCTCTATTTTCCCTTTTGGAATCGGCATACCGAATAAAACCAAATGTTTTAAAATAGTTTCCTGCATCTTGCTGCCGATAAATTTTGTTTCAATTTGCCCCAAAGACATTCTAATCTGATCGTAGCAATGACATATAATTCATTTTGCCCCACAGTCCTTTTGAATCAGGAGAAAGTGAATTGATCCGTTCGATCAACTTATCTCGATCTATTTTGTTCAATACATTTTTCATGTTTTAGCCATTTGTCGGTTTAATAGATGATTGATTTGGTATATGTTCAAATTAAAAATTTTCAGTAAAACTAATTAAGAATACGTTTGTAGAAATATTTCTTCTAATTTAATTTTGAGTTCATAATATTCGTAAACCGTGTATTGCTTATGGGGTGATAAGAGATTACTTCACCTTTATATATTATGCAGAAAGTTCCGAATGCACACGGAGTATTCTGCGCCTCTTTATGACTTTTCAGCTCAATGATCTTTGGCTCAATTCCAAAATATTTCTGCGCCGTCTCTTTTATTTCATTTACATTTTTAACAGTATACGGGCATTGATCAGCTCTAATAATCGTTAAACCTTCTTTAAATTCATCTAATTTTTTTCCCCAATCACCTTTAAATTTTGGAAGCGCCGCATTTCTCTTAAATTTTAATACCATTAATTCAAAATCGGGTTGGGTATTATCGCATTGCACAAAACCTTTATTCGAAAAAATTTTACTTCCTACCATGAAGGAACTTTCCCGGGTTACCACTGCAACACCATCTTTCTTTTGACGCTTTGCATCTCTAATGCATTCGTCAATTAGCATTGAGGCGTAGCCTTTATCTTTAAATTGTTTTTTGTAACCGACAAAAAGGCAATGAATAAAAGTATAATTTTTTGCATCAACCGGGCGCCAGCAAAATTCTCCAGGAATATATTCGATGAATCCCTGCATTCCCTTTTCCTGCGTGATTACAGCTTTTATTTTAAGTCCATTATTAAAATTATCGGTAATCCAGGAAACTCTTTCATTAAATCCTGGAGTTTTGGAATTTTTATAACTGCAAATTCCATAATCCAAAATATTATTTTCGGTGATATCTATTATCTCAATTGGCGGCATAAATAATCAGATTAGGTATATTCTGAAATAAGTTTACTAATTTCATTTTATGATTTTAATTTAATAGAAATGATTTGTTTATTCTACCTTCCTTCTAAAATCATTTTCACATTAAAATTTGGAATTAATTTAAGTGATGTCAGGTTATTTTCCACACAAAAAAGTGTAAATCTTTGATATTCTTTAAAAATCTCAAATCCGATATAGGTGACCAAAAGCGGTAGAAAAAGATAATAATAATAAGATTTAATTCTGGGGAGTATTTTTTTTACTACTGGGCAGTGATTAAATAATATTTTCGGTGAAGTTTTTATTTTTTTTGCTAAAGTAGATAGAGTACTTCAAGTAAGATAAAATTCTCAAAAAAATCAGTTTATTTTTTTTCGATTATTCTAAATTAACAACTCGGCAGTGGTCCGTTTCTGAGACGGTAATAAGTTGAAGTATATAGTTCGATATTTTTTAACGGTGCCGCTATTTGAACTATCATATATCTAGCGTGGAAAACAACTTTGCCGGCTAACTTAAGCAATTGATATCTCAACGTTCTTACAGACTTTGTGTGATATTGTTCTTCTAATCCAGCAAGCTTGAGCATTTGAAGTAAATTGTATGCCAATAAACCTATTGTAAAGTATAAACAGTTGGCATTAAACTGCCCGCAAGGTAATCTGTCTAAATTTATTTGATGCTTTAGTTCGCCTATTATTCTCTCCATCTTTCCACGTCTCTGATGAAGTTTTATTACAGCTTTTGCTTCATATTCATCTTCCGGTAGATTTGTAGCTACTATCCAATATCGATATTCTAAAAATAAATCCCCTTGTTTTTGCAACGGTGTTCTCTTTACTGCTAACCTCACTGTGCGCTTCTTTGCTCCAAAGCTATAATAGGTAGATGCTGTTTCGTAATTCTCTTTTATTCCATCCTCATCTATTTCTCGTTCCCATTGATCCTCCGGTATTGTTTTTACTGCTGCTAGTATCCCTTCGGTTTGATCTGTCGTTACCGTAAAACCTATTCCTTCTTGATTGCAATAATCAACCAACCCTTTCTGCCATCCGGCTGAATCACTGCGGACTATCTTTATTGGTTGAGGATAATTTTTTCGGCAGCTTTCTATAAATTCTACCAGTCCGCTCTGCGGTGATGCATTGCCTTCTCTAAAATCACTTCCAACAACAATTGAGTTCTCTGATATTATTCCTAATAAAGGGTGGTATCCATAATTGCCTTTGTAGGTCTTCTTCGAATCTCCTTTCTCCGACTCTATTATCGTTGCATCTATATCTAGTATCTTGCCTTCTTTCGGCAATCCATATAATAGTTGTTTGTTTACTTTTAATATCTTCGACTCCGATAACTTTCCCCCATACCTTCTTAACCAGTCTCCTATTGCATCGCCTGTTGGCAGTTTCATATCCTTGAGAAATTCTTGGAATGCTTCGTCTTCTAATAAATGGCGTACATCTTCTAAGTGTAAGGCTCCGTCTATAAACATATATACTAATGTCATTACATAATCACTGGCTTTTATGCCCCGGTTGCTGCCCGGTTTGCCGAATAACTCGTCTAGCTTTTCTCTTAAACCCATTCTTTCTATTATTTCTTCTACTAAGGGTACTCCTATTCGATTACTTATTCTTTCTTTACTTCGGGTTACTTTTATTGGTTTGCTTCTTTTTAACATTGAAACTCTCGAGCTTTTCTTAATTGTTTTTCGTTTTCACCTTTTCGGTGATTTTTTATTTTCAAAGATAAGCTCTATTTCTCTATTTTCCTGAGACTTTTTTATTTTCTATATCGGGTTTGAGATAAAAAGAAAAATGATTGTTTATTAAAGTCTATTTTATTAAATTTAAATTCTTTGCAAAATTATACAGAGACGAAATAATGAAACGTACATTTCAACCTAGTGTTAGAAAAAGAAAAAATAAACACGGTTTCCGAGCTAGAATGGCTGATAAAAACGGTAGAAAAATATTAGCTAGAAGACGCGCGAAGGGAAGAAAAAAATTAACAGTTAGCGACGAACGATAGATTTGAAAAAATTTGGTCTTTTAAAAGAAGAAAGGATCAAATCTAAAAAACAATTCGATCATCTTTATTCTACCGGAAAAAAGATTATCTCTAAAAATAAAAGACTTAAAGCTGTTTACAATTTGACGGATTCACCCGGAATGGGGGAAGTAAAAATTGCGGTGGCTATTCATAAAAAAGCCGGAACCGCTGTCTGGCGTAATCGCTTTAAAAGAATTATTAGAGAAGCTTACCGGTTGAATAAACATGGAATTCTTGATGATGCGAAAAGTAAGAGTAAATTGCTTTTAATTGCTTTCTCTTCTAATAGCCTCAATCAGAAAAGTTTTAAAAAGATCAAATTAGACGATGTGATGCCGGATGTTATTGATTTGATCGGACAAATTAAAAGTGCTTTTTAGAAATGCGCAAAGTTTTTATCGTCATAATTAGAGGTTATCAAAAGATTATCTCTCCGCTTTTTCCCCCTTCGTGCCGTTTTTACCCGACATGTTCAGAATATGCAGTTCAGTCATTTGAAAAGTTCGGTGTTTTTAAGGGAGGGTTCAAAGCAGTTTGGCGAATACTTCGGTGCAACCCATTCAATAAAGGCGGGTTTGATCCCGTTGAATAAATTTGGAAAATTAAATGGATAAGCAGACAACCCTAGCATTTGTACTAATAGGTATTATATTAGTTGTTTGGCTCTACTTCAATGCCCCGGAACCCCAGCCCCAGCAGCCAGTACAATCCGATACGACGCTTGTTACTAAAGATGATACAATTAAAGTTGAAACTAAAATTCAGCAAGCTGCACCGACTTTAACGAAACCTGTTGAATCTGTTGTTGATACACAAAAATTCAAAGGTGAGGAAAGAATTATTACCGTTGAAACCGATCTTGTAAAAATGGAGTTCTCAACTAGGGGCGGTGCAATTAGAAGATACTTCCTTAAAGATTATAAAACATGGTATTACAGAAGACTGCCGGATACGGCTAGTTTTTATCAAACACATGTTCAGATTATAAATTCTCAACTAGGTAACGACTTCAATTTAATATTTGTAACTCAGAACGGTCAGCTTGTTAATACAAAAGATTCGGAGTTTACAACGCCCACCTCTGATTATTATTACAGAGTTGAAACCGGCGATTCGTTAAAACTTACCTTTTCAGCCAAGTTTGGTAAAGATGCGGAAGTAAGAAAACATTTTGTTATTCACTCGGACAAATATGCCTCTGATGTTGACGTCGAATTAGTGAATATGCAGAATGTGATAAGCGGATTGGCTTACGATGTCGTTTGGGAAAACGGAATAAATTTTACGGAAATGAATTCTGTTGATGAAGCTAATTATTCCAATGCAAGCGTTTATGCGGGTGAGGAAGAAGTTGTAATTGATGCAAGCTCAGTCGGAGAAATTGAGAAAAAAGAACTCAACGGTAAAATTGATTGGGTTGGTGTAAGGACAAAATATTTTGGCGTCATAATTGCGCCTAAAACTCCATACTCAGACGGCGGTTCTTATGTTGAAGGTGAACAGGTGTTAAATCCTCAATATGGTACACGGGAGTATTATTCCGTCCGCTTAAAAGTACCTTTCTCAAATCTTAATTATCAAAAGGATTCGTTTAAACTATTTCTTGGTCCTTTAGATTATCATCTTCTTAAATCATACGACGATAATTTTGAGGCGTTTTTTAATTTCGGAAGCTTCTTCGGTTTAAAAATTATAACTCGCCCGATTTCAGAATATATTCTTTTACCACTATTCACTTTTCTGCACAGGTTCATTCCGAACTATGGATTTGTAATAATTGTATTTTCCCTCATTATCAAAATTGCATTGTATCCTCTAACCCGGCAAAGCTACAAATCGATGAGAAGGATGCAGCTTCTTCAGCCGAAAATAACAGAGATGAAGGAAAAGTATAAGGATGACCAGCAGCGTGTTCAAAAAGAAACAATGAAGTTATATTCTACCTACGGAATAAATCCGGCCGGCGGCTGTTTACCTATGGTGCTGCAGATGCCGATACTTTTTGCGCTCTTTACATTTTTTAATGTTGCTATTGAGATTAGGAACGAACCCTTTATTTTGTGGATGACAAATTTATCTTCCCCCGATGTTATTCTAAAACTGCCATTTAAAATTCCTCTTTTCGGGATCGATCAAATTACCGGTCTTGCACCTCTGCTCGGAATAACAATGTTTTTCCAGCAAAAAATGTCCGTTAAAGATCCAAGCCAAAAAGCCTTAGTTTATATAATGCCGGTGATGTTTACTCTTATGTTTATGGGCTTTTCATCAGGATTGAATTTATATTATTTCATGTTTAATTTATTTTCAATTCTTCAGCAATATTATATAAATCACAAATCAGGCGGAGAAGAACTTGTGCCCGTTAAAAATCCTAAAAAGAAATCGGGATTTATGCAGAGAATGATGGAAGCCGCTGAAAAACAATCCCAAGCTCAGAAGCAGGGAGCTAAAAAGAAGAAAAGATAATCAACTTCTAATAATTTTATTTTATAAATTTAAACCCAATTTCAAAAGAAATTGGGTTTTTGGTTTTGTCAAAGTATGCTCTCTAAAAGTATAAATATTTTTTTCTTTTTATTTTTATCCTATTCTATTATTGCCCAGAATATCGACAATATTAGATTTGATACTGTCGATCATTCTTTGCCGTTCGGGCTATCCGAAAAACGAGTAAAAGACCTTCCTAAAGTGGCGGTAGTTTTAAGCGGCGGCGGTTCAAGAGGGCTGGCTCAATTAGGTGTACTTAGAGCATTTGAAGAAAAGGGTATTCCCATCGATATAATTATCGGCACCAGTATGGGGAGCATAGTTGGTGGGCTGTATTCTGCCGGATATTCATTAGATCAAATGGATTCAATTGTACTCAATACTTCTTGGGATGATTTTTTTTCAGCCTCGGAAACTTCCAGAAGAGAATTGTTCATCGATCAAAAAATTACCGAGGACCGGGCTCTTTTTGATTTCCGTTTGGACGGGTTTTCAATTGTTTTGCCCACTTCGTTAAACACCGGTCAAAAAGTATCCAACTTCTTAAGTCTGCTGGCGATTAATGCGCCAATTCATGTTAAAAATAATTTTGATGAATTACTTTATTCCTTTAAAGCTATTTCTACCGATCTGATTAGCGGTAAACCGGTGATACTGCAAAAGGGCTCTCTAAGCAGAGCCATGCGTGCAAGTTCCAGTGTAACATTTTTATTGGCTCCGGTTAAAGAAGATTCTCTCCTTTTGGTTGACGGTGGATTAGTAGCAAATGTGCCGGTGGGAAAAGCAAAAGAATTGGGCGCCGACTATGTTATCGCAGTTAGTACTACAAGTCCGTTGAATAATGTAGAAGAATTAAAACTGCCGTGGAATATAGCTGACCAGATTGTTAGTATTCCAATGAAACTATTAGAAAAAGAACAATTGGAACAAGCCGATGGGGTTGTAATACCTGAAATTGGTGCAATAAAAAATACAGACTTTTCTTCAATTTCAAATTTAATTGAAGAAGGTTACAAAGCAGGATTAAAGGCTGCGGATTCGATAAAGGCGGAGATTGATTTACTCTACAAAAAGTCAATTTGTAAAGAGGAAGGGGAGTTGAAAAACTTAACTCCCTACAACACTAATTCGGAATTAGAAAACAAAATTGTTGAAGATCTCAATCACATTAAGAGTTTGAATAAAAGTGATGTTTGCTTTGAGATACTAAAGATTTTTAACGAGGGCGATTATAAAAATATAACATGTGACATTATTGGTGAAGCAGACAAAAGCAGATTGAAAGTTGACTATGAAACGAATCCTAAAATTGAAGAAATAAAAATTGAAGGTAATACGATTTTCTCAGATTCCCTTTTACTGAGTTTTTTTGAGCGGGCAATTAATTCACCGTACAATTCGCAAAAATTGCTGAACTCTTTTTTGAAATTATTGACATTGTACAGAGATGCCGGTTTCTCACTCGCTTCAATCGATAATCATTTTTTTGATGAAGACAAGAATACGCTGACAATTTTTATATCCGAAGGTTTAATTTCGGAGATAAACTTTTCGGGCAATATAATTACTAATGATGATGTTATTTCTCGCGAATTGCCTCTCGAGGAGCAGGAGATATTCACCATTAGCAAATTGGAAGAGGGACTTGCAAATTTGCGTGCGACTAACTTATTTAATGAATTAGAGGTAACAGTCAGTGCGAATGGAGTAGATAACAAAATTGATTTGAGGGTTGTTGAAAAAACGCCAACTCTATTTCGTTTCGGGCTGCGGATTGATAACGAAAACCTAACACAAATATTGTTAGACCTAAGAGATGAAAATCTTGCCGGTACCGGAACCGAAGTTGGAGGAATTTTTCTAGGCGGACTTCGGAACCGGGCATTTATTCTTGAACATAAAGCGAATAGAATTTTTGATACATATCTCACCTACAAATTTAGATTGTTTTATGAATTTATGGATATCAATGTTTATAGGGATGATTCGACCGGAACGGATACCAGATTTTCACGATCCAAAACTGGGGAGTACCGACAAATTGACGCAGGCGCATCACTGGGTGTGGGAACTCAAATTGAAAAAGTTGCAAATTTGATTTTAGAGGGAAAGTATCAAAGAGCTGAAGTTAAAAATAAATATGATTACACAAGCGAAACCTATAATCAAATAATAGCGAGTCTCCGTTTAAGTTTATCCATAGATTCACAAGACAAATACCCATTTTCAAACCACGGGTTTTTAATTAATACTTATTATGAATCTGCACAAAAGGTTTTCGGCGGTGAGCTCGGATATACAAAATTTGCAATGGAATATACCAGTTTCTTCAAATTAGACGAAATTCAAAATATCAGTCCTCGTTTTATAATTGGATTTGGAGACCACACTTTACCACTCGATAAGCAGTTTTCACTTGGCGGGCAAAATTCATTTTTCGGCTACAGGGAAAATGAATTTAGAGGAAGACAAGTTTTTATTTCTTCACTTCAGTATAGAATCTTTCTTCCGATCGATTTTTTCTTTGATACTTACTTTAAAATTCGTTACGATTTGGGGTCAATCTGGGCGGAGCAGGAACAGATAAGATTTAAGGATTTAAAACATGGCATTGGGGCTTCCATTTCTTTCAACACACCAATTGGACCTGCTGATTTTTCGGTAGGGCGAAGTTTTGTTTTTAGGCGAACATTGCCCGAAAAGACAATAAGCTGGGGACCCGTATTTTTCTATTTCACAATCGGTTACTATTATTGATGTCTGTATTTTTCTGCGAGTGACCTGTATTTCCGTTTTAAGCTAACGTCACCAATTCTTTCATAATGATCCGCAAGTGTAGAGTAAATAATAGTCTTATCCTTCACACTATCAGAATTATGATTCATCATCTCAATTACTTTTTCATTAGTGGGAAGTTCAAGATCGTAATTGTAAAGTTTTAAAGCAGCGAGGTATGGTTCACATTGTGCCGGTTCTTTTTCCGAAGCCTTTTTGAGATAGTGAAGCGATTTTTCGAGGTTGTTGTGATCTAAATAACTGCTGCCGAAAATTTTTGCCGTCCACATATATAAGTCGTAGCAGCACTCCGGAAACTCTCTGCTAAGTTTTTCAGTGAATAAAATTATTTCATCTTTTGATAATGCAGCATTACCGAGTAAAATTTTGTAAAGATCGGTGTCACTAATTTTTTCGTGAACGGCAGCATCAACCGCATCAAAAATTTCATCGGAATTATTGGAAAATCTGAAAACTGTTTCAATTTTTTGTTTGATATCTTTAAGGGGCATCGTCAAAAAACTTTCTCAAATAATCTAAAATGTTTACTTTATTTAACTCGGGTAATACTGAAGTAAATTCAACTGTTTTGTTTTTATCCCACTGACGGCTTGGAGAAAAAATGTAATTATGAATATTTAAAAAAGCAAATTTTCTGTCGGTCAAATCTTTTGATTCATCGAAAACTAAAAATGCAATGATAACCGGAATATTATATTTTTTGCTCCATTGTTGATAGGAATTTATTGCCCTTTCATTAACCAGCCATTTGCTTTTATGTTTACCTTTCCAGTCTAAAAACGCCCTATGATTTTTGAATTTTAGAACAAGATCCGGTTTATCTTCACCTTTTTCCCAAACCCGTTCGTACCTTTTATCTTTGCCGAATTCAACAAACTCAATTCCCCATTGAGTTAATAAATTCTTTCCATGAAATTCGGCAAGATCATGCAGTCTGTAGTTATTTCTAAAATCATCCTTCGATTTTGAAGGTCTGAATTCCAGTTTTTTCAATTTAACCAATCGCTTTATTTTACTTTTAAAAAACCGTGCCTAACGGCAGCTTCACAAAAATTAACGAAATTGTCAACACTTGCCTCCAATCCATCACCAAGGGGTTCAAGCATATAAAACCATATACCGTTTAAACCTAATCTTTCCGCCGCGGCAAACAATTCTTCATATTCATCAAAATCTTCGTGAGAGCCAACCCATGTCATCGAAAATTGGTTGCCTAAATTAGCCTTCCATTCTTCCCAAGTTTCAATTTGGTCTTTTCCATTTAATCCTTGCCTGCCGTAACCGCTGTACATTAGCTTATCTGAAATTCGCCGCAGCCTCATTCCTTTTTCAATTGTAAGCTCAGTAAAAACCAATTTTGCTTTAGGGTAATACCCGTATTCGCTGAGTATTTTCACAATTTCAAGTGCACTTGTAAATCCGTGTTCGCGACTAATGGGTTCATCAAAATAATAATATGCAACGGGATGAATTTCGCGCAGCATTCTCTTTTTTGTAGAAATTTCATTATGGAAGCTTGGTGTAACTATTTGATACATAATTACACTGCTGTCGAAACCTGCTTTCACAACCATTTCATAAGTTTCTCTATCATAGATTTCTGGAATTAGAATATTGTTGAATCCCCATTTATCTTTTAGCTCTTTCAACTTTTCAACACTTTTGAAACGATCATTATGAGGCCATATTCCCATTATTTTTCCTTTTACGGGCTCGTAAGATTTTTCGCCCACCTGTGCTGTTAGTTGAATTGAAATAATTAGAATCAGTAGTAATCCATTTAATGATAGACGGGAGGAAAATTTCTTATTCATATTTAATTCCTTTAATTTTGAAATCGTTTAATAAATTTTGGAATCCGGCATATTGCACAGCATCCCATCCTACTTTCTTTGCACCTTCAACATATTCTGCAATATCATCAATAAAGAAATGTTCTTCGGGCCTGCGTTTAGTGTAATCCATTACAGCCTGGTATATTTGGGCTTCGGGTTTTACTGCTCCAACTTCGTGTGAAAGAATGAGCTTTTCAAAATTTTGAAGAAAACCATATTTTCCCCAACCATATTTTCTGTGAATGTCATTGGTGTTTGAAAGCAATACCAACCTGTAATTCTCTTTTAATTTGGGCAGAAGGCCAGAAAGCTGACTGTTCTCTTCAAAAATATTTGAGTATATATTGCAAAACTCCTCTTTTGTAACTTTGTGTTCAAGCCAATCGAGTATGATATCCAGAAACTCGTCATTAGTCAATTCCCATTTTTCGTATTTCCGGTGGATATCATAATTATCTTTATATTTTTTATAGAATTTCTTGCCGAGACCTTCTTCAACATTTTGAAGTTTGTCAATTATTATATCATAGTCAAACGGTATTAGTACATTGCCCAGATCAAAAACAATTACAACCGGGGGTAAACTCATCAGCACTCCAAATTTATTCAATGATTTCGTAAATCAATTTATTACGTTTCACTTTTTTAGAGGTAATCTTAAATGCATTACATAACTTAGTGGAAATCTCGTTTATTTTATTTTTTCTATCTGTAAATATTGAAGCAACTTTATCTCCCTTATTTACATTATCGCCAATTTTTTTGTGAACTACTATTCCGGCTTTTGGATCTATCTTATCTTCCATAGTTAATCTGCCGGCACCTAATTCGGAAGCACAGACTCCGACACGATATGTATCAACTTCAGAAAGGAATCCTGTTTCTTCGGCAATTATATCATTACTAAATTTACTCTTGGGGTAAGCTTCGGGATTTTTAATAAATGCAACATCTCCGCCGTGTGCTTTAACCAGTTTTACAAATATATCGAATGCCTTTCCAGACTTAATTAACTCTTTCGATTTTTCAATTCCTTCATCAAGTGAGTCAGCCTTTCCACCCATAAAAATCATTGCCCCTGATAAATTCAAACTAAGTTCCAAAAGATCATGTACATTTTCACCTTGCAGAATTTTTATGGATTCATAAACTTCGAACCAGTTGCCTACAAAATTACCTAACGGCTGATTCATATCGGTAATAAAAGTAATGACTTTTTTATTGAATGATTTGGCTGTGTTGTTTAATGAGAGTGCTAATTCCCGTGATCTTTTTAATGTCTGCATAAATGCGCCATTTCCGGTTTTCACATCGAATACAAGAGCATCTGTACCCTCGGCTAATTTCTTGCTCATGATGCTGCCGGTAATAAAGGGGATTGACTCAACTGTTGCGGTTACATCTCTGAGTGCATAAATTATTTTATCGGCTGGAGCGATCTCTTTTGTTTGTCCAATTAAGGATACCCCATGTTTTTGTAAAACAGTTTTAAATCTTTGTATATTTAAATCCGTTCGGAAACCGGGTATTGACTCTAATTTATCAAGCGTGCCTCCGGTATGTCCGAGTCCTCTTCCGGAAATCATCGGAACTACCACGCCCGCTGCAGCAGCAATGGGCGCAATTATTAAAGATGTTTTATCGCCAACTCCGCCTGTTGAATGTTTATCTACTTTAATACCTATTATTTGAGAAAGGTCCAATACTTTTCCGCTGTGGAGCATTTCAAATGTTAATGCTGCAGTCTCATCTTTATCAAAACCATTTAAATATCCGGCCATTAAAAAAGCTGAAAACTGGTAATTTGGTATTTTGTTTTTTGTAACTGATTTGATCAGAAAAGAAATTTCATCTCTCGTAAGTTTTTCTTTATCGCGCTTTTTACGAATAATTTCTACTGTGTTCATATAGAAGGGTTTTATTGGATAATTATTTTTTTAAAATATACATAAATGAAAATAATAAAACTTCAAATTTATTGAAATTCAAAGGGTAATTGGATATTATTAAAAATTGAAAAATTTCATTTTACAGTAATTATGAGGCTAAATATGTTCGATCCCAAATATCAATTTACTTGTGTTGACAGATTTTTAAAATATGTTAAATACGATACACAATCAGATGAAGAGTCAGAAACATTTCCGAGTGATCCTAAACAGTTGGAACTTTCTAAAGATCTTGTGAAAGAATTAAAAGAAATTGGTTTGAAAGATGCATATTTAAATGACGATGGATATGTAATCGCAACACTTCCATCTAATTCGGAAAAAAAAGTTCCTGTAATTGGATTCATCTCGCACGTGGATACCTCACCGGCAGTTACCGGTAAAAATGTTAATCCGGTCATTCATAAAAATTATCAGGGCGGCGATATTGTATTGCCGAATGGTATAGTGATAGAAGCGAGAAATAATCCTGAATTGGAAGCAATGAATGGATTTGACATCATCACTACAGACGGAACTACTTTGCTTGGTGCCGATGACAAAGCAGGTATTGCCGAAATTGTGGATGCAATGAATTATCTAGTTGCTCATCCTGAAGTTAAACATGGCGATATTAAAATTTGCTTTACCCCCGATGAAGAAGTAGGACGCGGCGCCGAAAAATTTAATGTTGAAGAATTCGGAGCTAAGTATGCCTACACTATTGACGGCGGAACACGAGGCGAAGTTGAAACAGAAACATTTAGTGCCGATGCTGTTGTGATCAAGTTTCACGGTATCAACGTTCATCCCGGATACGCTAAAGGTAAAATGGTTAACTCGATGAAAGTTGCTGCGAATTTTATTGAATCACTTCCGAAAGATTCTCTTTCTCCCGAAACTACAGAAGGCAGGGAAGGTTACGTTCACATTGTCTCAATCAATGGAAACGAAGAACTTACAATTTGCAAATTTATCATTCGCGATTTTATCAACGACAAGTTGAAAGAATACGAACAGACTCTAAAAGATTTAGTTGATAAAGCAGTTGCCAGATTCCCCGGCGCCAAAGCAGATTTTGAAGTTATTGAGCAATACCGAAATATGAAAAATATTTTGGACGAGCATCCTCAGGTTGAAGAATTCGCGCTAGAAGCTTTGAGCAGATTAAATATCACCCCAATCCAGTCTGCCATTAGAGGCGGCACGGATGGTTCCCGTTTAAGTTTTATGGGGCTGCCGACACCTAATCTATTCGCAGGCGGTCATAATTTCCATTCAAATACGGAATATGTTGCTGTACAGGATATGGAAACGGCAACTAAAATGATTGTAACAATCTGCCAGGTTTGGGAAGAAAAATCTTAATAAGTAAAAATAATTAACACACGTTTAAAATGGGAAAAGCCGCAAATCGCGGCTTTTCTTTTTTTTTTGGCAATGAAAAATTATTGACCTGCAAATGTTCCTGCTTTTTCAAGAGCATATTGGTTTACTATCGCTTCAGCTAATCTTCTCACTTTCGGGTTTGTATCTGTTTCCGATAACTCTTTTACTTTATAGATCCCATTTTCTTTCCCTATTTTGTAAAGTGTAACAGATATCAAATATTTCATTTCGGCATTGTCTTCATTTTCTAACTCTTTCATTAAGGTTTCAACAAGAGCTTCCAATTGATATTTGCCGGCAAAGTAGATAGCACTTTTTCTTAATCCGGGATTTTCTGATTCTATTGCCATCCTTAAATTCGCTACTCCGTTTTTACCGAAGCTCAATTCTGCATTTCTGTTCTGCGCGAATATTGCTGTGCTCATTAATACTAAAACTGTTAATGTTGTAAAAACTTTTTTCATGTTGGTAACTGCTGCTTTCATTGTATCCTCCGTGTTAAATAATTTTTTGCTTTTTCTGTATCTTAAGACGGAAAGGTTCGCAGCAGAGTTGTCAAAGTAAGGTAATCAATTGTCACGGATTGTCATTTAAACTTTTAGGGAACAAACTAATGTTTAGTAATTTATACATTCTATCAAATTAACTATACAATTTGTATTTTTTGTTGAGTCTAAAACACCTAAATCAAAGTGAATCCGCAGTATTATCTGTGGCATGTTATTGGTATTATTTCAGCAATTAAATAAAAATGATTAAATTTGAATATTCAATAAACTTCAATTTAGGAGAACAAAATGAGGTATTTACAGTTATTAAAAGTATTTTCAGCATTGATAATAGCAGCTCTATTGGCAGCAGGGTGCAGTTCGGGAAGACAGGTAAGCAGAATAGATACAAAAGAAATAGTTGATCTAAGCGGCAAGTGGAATGATACTGATGCACGCCTGGTTGCCGAAGAAATGGTGAACGATGTTCTCACACGCCCCTGGTTAACCGAATATTTAACAACCGAAGGAAAGAAGCCGGTTGTAATTGTAGGTAAGATAAGAAATAAAAGTAGCGAACATATTGCGGTTGACGTATTTGCAAATGATATTGAGAGAGAATTACTCAATTCCGGTAAAGTTACATTTGTAGCATCTCAAGATGCGCGGGAAGAAGTTAGAGAAGAAAGAAAAGATCAGCAGGATTTTGCATCTGCCGAAACTTTCAAAAAATTCTACCGGGAAATTGGAGCAGATTTTTTGATGACCGGTGTAATTAACAGTGTGCAGGATACTTACGAAGGTGAACAGGTTACCTATTATCAAGTCGATCTAGAACTTATTAATATTGAAGATAATACTAAAGCGTGGATCGGAACTAAGAAGATCAAAAAATATATTGGGCAGGATGGTTATAAATTATAATTAATTTTTGATTTAGTGCATTTTTATTTGATAGGATAAATACGATCTATGCGCCGGCTTAAATTTTCAATAACGGTAACTTTATTAATATTATTCGGTTTTGGGTGTTCGTCAATCAGGACAAACACCCAATTTTACGAACCGATTTTAACCGATCTTAAAAAGGGGGATTTTCAGAAAGCTGCCGCCGAAATTAATGAAGCTGAAGTTGATGGAGAATATGCTGATAAAGATAGAGTTCTGCTGCATCTCGACAAAGGCATCATCCACTACTACAACGGGAATTACAGGCTGGCAATTGATGAATTGACCGCCGCTGAAAATACGATTGATGAACTCTACACTAAAAGCATTTCCAAAGCCGCCGCTTCAATTTTGCTTAACGATAATGCATTAGCATACGATGGCAATGTTTATGAAGATCTGTACATAAATGTTTTCAAAGCCATTTGTTTTCTAAGATTAAATAATTTTGATGACGCCTACGTTGAGATTAAAAAGATTACAGACAAGCTTAAAGAGTTTGATGTTTATTATGAAGAATATGTGCAGAGCCTGAATGTTGCTGAAGACGCAAAGTTTAAAATTGATCCTAAAAAATTAGATTACTACAATAATGTTCTCGCTAATTATATTTCACATTTAATATTTAGAGCAGAAGGAGATTACGACGACAGCCGAATTTCTTTGGAACAATTAAACGATGCTTGGGATACTTACTCTGATGTTTACGATTATTCCAAACCTTCTGCAGTAACAGAGACCGGATCTGAGCGCGGAACATTCTTGAATGTATTGGCATTTGCGGGTCCGGCGCCAATTAAAAAATCAATTGGTGCAAGAATTACAACTTTCAATGATTTTATTGTTATCTCCGATCCAACTGAGTATCACATTCAGCCTATTCCGATTCCGGGTATAAAATCGGGATGGAATTTTAAATTCGCTTTCCCCGAAATAGTTGAAGAGGGAACTGAAGTCTACGATATTGAAGTTTGGGTTGACAGCACACACATCGGTAATTTAGAACTGCTGGAAAATATGTGCAACGTTGCCGAGAAAACTTTTCAATCTGAAAAAAATGTAATTTTCTTTAAAACGATAATGCGCGCATTGGCAAAGGGCATTGCATCATCGGCTCTGGGAAGGACAGTTAAAAAAGAAGCAGGCGGAGGATTTCTCGGTGATCTCGCGGCACTAGCAACAAATATCGCCGTTGATTTAACAGAAAATGCAGACCTTCGTTCGTGGCGGACAATGCCGGGTTACAGTTTTACCGCTGAATTCGAAATTGAGCCAGGAGTTCATGATATCGAAATTAGATTTGTTGATATGAACAGAAAGTTATTGGCTAAACGTAAATACGATAATTATAAAGTGAATAAAAAGCTTAATCTGCTGGATGCCGTTTATTTGAATTGACTTCTCAACGCAATTATTTTCTTCATAAAATTTTGAATTTTTGTTTTGTCCAACTCATTGCTCCACATACCTTTTTTCTTAAAATAGGAACCTATAATAAATGCATCGGCGCTGAGAATATATTTTTCGATGTTGTCTATTGTAATTCCAGAACCGATTAAAACAGGTACCTTCACTTTTTCTTTTACCCGATTAACCTCTTCGGGATCAGCGGCGCTGCCGGTTTTGGACCCGGTAATAATTAAACCATCGCTTAAAAAAAACTCTGCAGCCTCGGCGGTTTCAACAAGTGTAACATCAGCGGTTAGCTGATGAGAGCTATGTTTCTTTTTAATATCCGTAAAAATCATAATGTTTTCGGCATCAATCTGTTTTCTGTAGCGGAGCAGTTCGCCTGCATCGGAGTTCATTAAACCTTCATCTGCAATGTGAGAAAAAACAAAACCTTCCGCGCGAATAAAATTGAGACCCGCAGCATTAGAGGCAGCAAGAGCCTCCTTGTTAGCTCCGGCTAAGATCTGCATTCCGCAAGGCAGTCCGGTTTTCATTCTCAACTCATAACCGATAATGCCCATTGCTGCTGTAATTTCTGGACCTGCAGTTCTATTCAAATAGGGGACATCGTGCATATTCTCTAAAATAATTGCATCTACTCCTCCACTCCTGTATATCAAAGCTTCCTCAATCGCTTTATCAATCACATCTCCAAACTTTCCTCTATATTTTGGTGTGCCGGGAAGGGCATGAACGTGGATCATTCCGATGACTGCTTTTGGGGGAAATATTTTTTTGAATTTTTTCATATTCTATTACTCAATTAAATATATTGATGAAGTGAAAAATAACAATTTCGGTTTTGCAATTGAAATCAATTTATAAATTTCTTGTTGTAATAAGTATATTTATCTGCAATACTCCGGCGCAGGATACTCTGATCTTCAAACAAAATTATATCCCATATCCTGATACGACTTTAATTTTTTCGCCCACCTCAACCGGGGAAGAAATGCCGTTGATGATACTTCTTCATGGATGGAGCGGAACCTATGCGCAATGGAATTCGATAATAGATCTTAATAGTGCTGCAGAGGAGTATGGATTTTTAATTGTTTGTCCGGATGGATTTTACGACTCCTATTATGTTGATAGTCCCGTAAACCCAAATGTGCAATTCGAAAAGTTTTTTTGGAGTGATCTGATTCCTAAATTACTTGAAGATTTTAATGTTGATAGAGAAAATATTTTTATCAGCGGCTTGAGTATGGGCGGGCATGGTGCAATTTCTTTATTTTTGAAACAACCCGATTTCTTTAAAGCTGCAGGCAGTACAAGCGGTGTATTAAATTTATCGGACTTTCCGAACCGCCCTTCAATAAAGGTTTCGCATGGTGATTTTAATAAGTATTATGTTTCGTGGCGGAAGAATTCATCCTATTACCTTTTGGATAATTTTACAGAGAAAAGTAAGTGGATGATTATCGATTGCGGAACCGATGATTTTTTCTATAAGTGCAATATCGAATTTTATGAGAAATGTAAAAAATTAAATTTAAATGTGAAGTTTATTTCTCAGGCGGGAAATCATAGTAGAGGGTACTGGAGTAATTCTATCTGGAATCATTTTAATTTCTTTAAAACATTAATCGAAGAAAATATCCCAAATTGATTTTTTTGCCGGGTTCTTTTTTTGTTCCTTCCAAAACTCAATGTATTTGTCTTTTGTTGTAATCCCGATAGGACCTTCGTAAATACCGCCGTCGAGATAGTCGTCATAAACCCGCACAGCTAATACGTTATTTCCGTTTTTATTGATAAGATTTGAAGGAATGTAATAACCGCGAAACTGGAAATATTCATCCGTAACATTGTGGATAGTTGGTGTAATTAGAAAATCTCCGGTGGATCCGATTAAGTGTCCATTAAAATAAACTTGATCAATGTCGTCTATTTTCCCCAGCACAAGAACTAAATTTTTTGATGCAAGGTTTTGGGGAAGATTGAAACTTTTCCGGTACCACGCGAAGCCGTCATAATTTTCAAATCCCTGATATTCCCATTTCATAGGAACACCAATATCTTGCCAGCCGCTGTCGGTCAAATCAGGCTTTGCCCAATCTAAATTATCTCCGGTTTTGAATCTCCATATACCCTCAAGGTGAAGAGCAATATCAATTGTGGTTTTCGGATCGGGAGTGTAGAGACCAATTCCTCCGGATATAATACCGCCGCTTAATTCTGCATCGTAAATTCTAACCGCAATTACATTCCAGCCATTTGAATTGAAATAATCTTTCGGTACAAAATAACGGCGGTAGGCATTGTAGGCTGTTTTGTAATCCGGCGGGAAAGTTCCGGAGCCGCCAATCATTTTCC
Organism: Melioribacter sp.; assembly: GCA_016841125.1. Taxonomy (GTDB): domain Bacteria; phylum Bacteroidota; class Ignavibacteria; order Ignavibacteriales; family Melioribacteraceae; genus JAENZU01. The sequence goes on from JAENZU010000001.1 coordinate 26,979, forward strand.
CGTTGAAATAAACCTGATCAACATCATCAATGTAACCAAGATCCAAATAAATGTTTTCGTATTTGTTCTGATCGCGGAATTCAAATTTTTTGCGGTACCATGCGAAACCGTTATAACCGTGAAAACCTTCATCCTCCCATGCGGAGGGGACTCTAACTTTTTCCCAGCTGGAATCGTTGTAATAAGTCTCAGACCATTGTTTATCGTCGCCGATGGTGAATTTCCACGCACCCTTTAAACTCTCTATTTTTCTCCAATCTTGAGCATTATTTACAGAAATAAAGAGGAGTGGAACTACCGAAAAGTATAACAATAATTTATTTGAGAAGATTTTCATGTTTTTAAGATTACTTTTAGAAGATTAAATAATAATAAATCGTCAATATTTTTTAGTCAGTTTGGTGTAAATAATTGTCATTAATTGTCATTAAATAGGACATGACGGTTATTATTTCAAGTCAGCTACTTGTGAATTGCTCGCTTCAAATTCTTCAATAATTGCCGTAAACATATTCTTTACTTTTGGATTAGTTTCACTGAAAGTTAGATTTTCGACAAAGTCCATGCTTTTTGCGTCACCAATCTTAAACAATGAGAGTGCTATCAGTATTTTAATATTAGGATCATCTTCAATCTTTAATTGATTTTCTAAAACTTCCTTTATTTCCTCAACCTGATACTTGCCGGCAAAATAGATTGAACTTTTCTTAAGTCCGGGATTATCAGAAGTTATCCCCATTTTTAGATTTCCGATTGCTCTCTCATTAAAATTAAGTTTTTCAACTGAATTCGTTTGAGCGCTTATTGAGATCAGCAAAAGAGCAAATACTGCAACTGTAAAAATTTTATTTATATGTTTCATTTTTAACTCCGTTTGATTTATTAAAATTTCTGAAGTAAATCTACACCTATGAAATGTTATCGTTGTCAAGCGGAAGTTAAAAGATGTCACAAGTTGTCATAAAAAAAGGGATACCGGCAAGTATCCCTTTGGAAGCGTAAATGAAAAATATTCAAAATTTAATAGTCGATGCTATAAATACTTAAAATATTGTGCCAATGTATATAGTTAAAAACTACCGGAAATAATGAAAATTGAATACACAGGTTGAAGATAAGAGTAAAAATTACATCTTTCCGCGGATAAGCGGTAAAACTAAACTGATTTCCTTTATCCCAAATTTGTCATTAGAAAAACACTAATGACAAATCGACTAATATTTTCTAAGGGCTTAACTACAATTTAACTGTAAGAAAATCTTTCAAGCCCAAGAAAATCTAAGTCGGGATTAAATACTTATCATTTAACAAGTTATGTTACTATTACGTTATTGATAAATTTCCCTAATAAACAATCTGTGTTTATAATTAGAGTAAGTTTTTTGGATGTTTTATTTCAAAAACATCCCCGCACCGGGACCTATCGGTAAACCGAGAAGTATCCAAACAATTAGCATGCAGCTCCAGAACAATAAAAACGCGAAGGAATAGGGAAGCATTGTAGCAATGATAGTTCCTATTCCGGCATTTTTATCATACCTCTGGAAAAATGCAACAATGAGTGCAAAATATGACATCATCGGAGAGATGATATTTGTAACGCTATCTCCGACTCGGTAAGCAACTTGCGTGAACTCGGGACTGTATCCTAAAAGCATAAACATCGGGATGAAAACCGGAGCCATAATTGCCCATTTTGCCGAGGCGCTTCCCATCACCAAATTCACGACCGCACTCACAATTATAAAACTCAGCATTAACGGAATATCTCCCAAACCTGATGATTCCAAAAGCTGCGCTCCTTCAATTGCGAAGATCAAACCTAAATTTGTCCAATTAAAATATGCAACAAACTGGGCGGCGAAAAATGTGAGAACAATGTAGATGCCTAAAGTCTCCATCGATTTTGCCATCCCCTTAATTACATCTTTATCAGTTTTGATGGTTCTTGCACCAATTCCATATGCAATTCCTGTAACTGCACCGCCCAAAAAGATAAATGCCACAATTCCGGACATAAATGGTGAACGAAGCAGACTGCCCGTTTCGGGGTCTCTCAAAAATCCATCTGCGGGAACCGTTCCCCAAAGTATAAGTGCTGTAAAAACCAGTGATGCAACTAAAGTAAATTTCAAACCTCTTTTCTCTTCCTTTGTTAATTTGTCGAGGCTTTCGTTTCCTGTTTCGCCTTCATAAACTCCTAATCTGGGGATTACCACTTTTTCCGTTATCCACGTACCGATCCCTGCTAAAAAAAATGTGGATACAAACATAAAATAATAGTTTGCTGCAGGGTTCACTTGGTAAGTAGGATCGATGATACGTGCCGCTTCCTCAGAAAGTCCTGCTAATAGCGGGTCAATTGTTCCCAATAATAAATTTGCGCTGTAACCTGCGGAGACCGCCGCAAAAGCTGCAGCCATGCCCGCAATTGGGTGTCTGCCCACTGACATAAAAATGATTGCTGCCAAAGGTATTAATAAAACATATCCGACTTCACTTGCAGTATTTGATAAAATTCCGGCAAACACAATTACAAATGTGAGAAGTTTTTTTGGTGCAGAAAGAACAAGCAGCCTTAATGCTGCTCCAATCAATCCGGTTCCCTCGGCAATCCCAATTCCAAGTAATGAAACCAGAACTGTTCCGAGCGGTGCAAAGGATGTAAAGTTATCCACCATTTCAGTTAGTATTTTATGAAGCCCTTCAACTGACAGCAGGTTTACCGGTTTTATTAGTTCACCTGTGCCAGGATGTGTAACCGCGATATCAAAACTGCTTGTAATTCCGCTAATCACTACTACGGCTAGAGCCATAAGTGCAAATAGTGAAACAGGATCCGGAAGGGCATTTCCCACTTTTTCAATTATTGAAAGAAATTTTGAAATGAAATTTTTATTCTCGGCAGAAGAATTCGTCATCTAAGATCCTCGTTTTTCTTATAAAATAATTAAACCGAATTTTTTCAATTAAAGTTTAATTTATAAAAATACTAATTATCCTAATATTAAAAAATTTGTTTCCATTTAATATTGTATGATTTTGTAATAAGCGGGAAGCGGAATAAACTAATTTTCCAGAAATTGATATAAAGAATGGTGCGGAAAGTTAACGTCTAAGTATTCAGGCCAATTCATATTAACTCAATTTTCAAATGAGTTGAATTTTTTAAGTCCGCAGAAAAATTTTGTATTTGGTAAAGACTTTTACAATGTAGGCTAAAAATATTGTGATAAGTAAACCTCTCAAAAACCCAAGCCAGGGGGACTGAGTCAAGGATCTAAGCAACTCGCCAATGTAAGTGAGTGCTAAAATTGGAGGCACCAAATTAGAAATTCCTGCATAAGCTATCATCGGGTTCTGCCCGTTCACTATAAGAAGATTGCACCAGTTTTTCTTTTTTAGAAGATCAATCACAATTGTGAAAAATATTAAAGTGAAAATTGCGAGTCCGGTTGTAACAAAATAATAGCTCACTGTTGGATGATCTTTTTTAATTCCCCCCTCATAAGGCTCAAAAAATAATCCTAAAATTAAAAAATATGTCCCCCAGTAAAATACTGTCTTCAATAAAGCGGAATTACTTCCGGTGGAATTTTTTATCAGGTACCAGATTGCAGATAGAATTAGTATCGACGCAAGCAATGTTAGTTCTACCCATCTTCCGTGCAGACCAATTAGATTTACTATTAGCAATAAGATCATTCCTATTGAAATTAATACCAAATATTTTGACGAAAGCTCACTATCGGCATCAGTTT
>JAENZU010000500.1 GCA_016841125.1 Melioribacter sp.
GAGTCAAAAGAACAAATTAAAGCGGAATGTTGCAATGCTTTTTTCTCGGGTTAGAATCAACCTTAGTTTTAAGCAGTTGGAAAGCATTCACCAGTTTCAATCTGGTATTGCTAGGAACAATCACATCGTCAACATAACCGCGTTCGGCAGCAATATATGGATTTGCGAACTTTTCAATATATCCGCTCAATTTTTCTGCCAACTTTTTCTCTTGATCATCGGCTTCGGCTATTTCCCTCTTAAATATGATCTCAACCGCCCCTTTCGGTCCCATAACCGCAATTTCAGCAGAGGGCCAAGCATAGTTGAAATCGCCTCTAATATGTTTTGAATTCATCACATCGTAGGCGCCGCCATACGCTTTTCGAGTAATAACGGTAACTTTCGGAACTGTAGCTTCGCAAAAAGCAAAAAGTAATTTTGAACCGTGACGTATGATTCCGTTCCATTCCTGCTCGGTTCCGGGTAAAAAGCCTGGTACATCTTCCAAAACGAGTAAAGGAATGTTGAATGCATCGCAAAATCTAATAAACCTTGCACCTTTTGTTGACGCGTTGATATCTAACACACCTGCAAGTACCGAAGGTTGATTTGCAACAATACCAACTGCCAAACCGCCAACCCTGCCGAAACCTACAATTACGTTTTGAGCATAATTTTTATGAACCTCTAAAAAGTCTCCTTCATCAACCAAAAGTTTAATAATGTTGTTCATGTCATAAGGTTTATTCGGAGAATCGGGGACTATCTCATCTAATGCTGGTTCAACCAAATTTTGTGAGAAATCGAATTGATTCTCCGGCGATTTATCTTTCCAGTTCAATGGAATAAAGTCAAGCAGTTTCCGGATATTCTGCAATACTTCAATTTCACTTTCAAATGCAAAATGAGCTACGCCGCTTTTTGATGCATGTGTTTCTGCACCACCTAAATCTTCAAACGAAACTTCTTCGTGAGTTACAGTTTTTACAACATTAGGACCTGTAACAAACATGTGGCTGGTATTTTTAACCATGAACACAAAATCAGTAATTGCAGGTGAATAAACTGCCCCACCGGCACAGGGACCCAATACAGCAGAAATTTGAGGAATTACCCCTGAGGCAAGAGTATTCCTTAAAAATATATCCGCATATCCGCCCAGACTTACAACTCCTTCTTGAATTCTCGCACCCCCAGAATCGTTTAATCCGACAACCGGCACGCCGATCTTCATTGCCATATCCATTATTTTACAGATCTTTTCAGCATGAGTTTCTGAAAGGGACCCGCCAAATACGGTAAAATCCTGGCTGAACAGCCCAATCGGACGACCATTAATGCGGGCAAATCCTGTAACAACTCCATCTCCCAAATATTTTTGCTTTTCCAGCCCAAAATCATTTGAACGATGCTTGACAAACATATCGATTTCGTCAAAACTTCCTTCGTCAACTAAAAGCTGAATTCTTTCCCTTGCGGTAAGTTTACCTTTTTTATGCTGACTTTTAATTTTTTCTTCGCCGCCGCCCTGTTTTGCATCTTCCCGAAGTGTTTGAAGTTTCTCTATTTTATCTTTCATATATCCATAAACTTAAATTGAAAAATTGAGCATTTTGTTTGAACTATTTGTTTGGAATTTAATTTCAACATCATTTCTTAATTTTAAAAAATCATCATTTTCAAATAAATCTAAGCTGCGAATTTTAGGCAGCGGATTATCAATATGATCAATTATTCCGCTAGGGTCTTTGCGCATCAAGTAGATATTGTCCGCTAAAAAAATTCCTTCGGAAATATTAGTTGTGCCGAGTAAAAAACTAATTTTTATTTCTGTGCAGACCGTTCTAATCAAACTGTAAATTTCACCTTTTGTTTTCGAATCCATTTTACTAAAGGGTTCGTCGAGTATAACTAATTGCGGATTTAATGCTAATGCTCTTCCGAGTGAAATTCTAAATCTGAATCCCAAACTTCTGTTATCGGGTAAATGTTCTTCGTACCCCTCGAGTCCCACAGTTTTACTAAAACTTAAAATTCTATCTTCCGAAATCTTTTGATCGACTAATTTTAGGTTCTCCTTAAAATTGAGCCACGGATATGATGATGCGGCAGAAGGAATAAATACTGTATTTAAGGATTGTCCTTTTTCAATTTTTCCGGACGTAGGATTCTGCAGTCCTGCCGCTATTTTAAGCAAAGAAGTTTTCCCTGCTCCTGTCGGTGCAATTACCGCGGTTACTTTGTCAGCCGGAACCTCAAATGAAATTTTGTCAAACAAACGAATGCGGAATCCAACCGAATCTGTGAATTCTTTTGTGACTTCATTAAACTTTAGTATTATATCTTTTCCCAATTACGACTCCCAATAAATTAATCGATTTTGAAATAATCGAATTAGAACTTTACCAAACCAGATTAAAATACTGATCAATACAGCAAGTGCAAAAAGAGCTGCAAGATCATTGTAGGCAAATACTGTTCTGTAAATTAACCCGAATCCGTCGCGACCCCCAATAAATTCAAAAACTAAAACCAAAACCCAAATGTAAACATGAAGTTTGAAAATAGAATTAAATACATCGGGCTGAATGCTTTTCCAAATAATTTCAGAGTATATTTTTGAATTTGGAATATTTAAACTTTTCGCGGAATCTAAATATTCTTCCTTAACCGATTTAATATTTTCAATAATATTTAAACCCAGGAAAAACACGACAGCAATAAATGAAAATAGAAACTCTGAAATAATCGAACCATCAAACCAAAAAGCAAAAAGCACTGCAAAAAAGAATGCAGGAAAATAGCGGAAGATTTTCAATCCATTGTAAAGACCGGGAGTTTCGATGAAACTTTTTATTAAAGGTCCGCTGATTAATATTATAAAAAGATATCCGAGCAATAGGGACAAATAGATAACCGATGTCGTAACCGCAAATGCGCTGAATAGATTATAGTCTGTCCAAAGTGACGAATAAGATTCGAGCAGGAGAGTCGGTTTAGGAAGCACTTTGTTTACCGGCAAAATGAATTCAAAGAGTAAAACGTAAACAAATATAACAGATAGAAAAACTAATATCTGATGTTTGAAATTTCCCTTTTCAATTATTTCCATAGTTTAAAAAACGGCTATTTTTATTGAAGGTTATTGAACATTAAATATATCTAAAGGTAATCATGAAATCAATTATCCAACTAAAAAGGGATTATATTT
>JAENZU010000501.1 GCA_016841125.1 Melioribacter sp.
AATTCATGGAAAAAATCGGGTGCTCAAACTAAATAAATAGAAACTTGGTCACCTTCAATTTGGAAGTTTTCATGAAGTTTAAGTTTAGTTTCCGGCAAAGCTCGGAACCCTGAGAGCCCTGTACCCAATATAACCGGCGCCGTTAAAATTATGAGTTCGTCAAATAACTTTTCGGATATGAATTGTGAAAATATTTCTGCCCCTCCTTCTACTAAAATAGAGTTTGTCCCCATTTCACCGACTTTTTTAAGCATATCTTTTATATTAATTATTGAATCCGCATCAGTGTCAAATTCTAAAATATCAATGCCCAATTTGGTTAATCTCTTTTTTTTTTTTGCATCGCTGAGTTTTGAAGTTACGATTAAAGCATTTCCGTTTTTAACAATACTTGAGTTTTCTAGCAAACTTAATTTTCCATCAAGAATAATTATTTTCGGATCTCTTCCCTCAGCAAGTCTCACGTTTAGAAGCGGGTTATCCACTTTAATAGTATTCGCCCCAACTAATACCGCATCATAGAAAGAGCGCAAATGATGGACATATTTTTTAGACTCTTTTCCTGTAAGCCAGGTCTGCTCATCACTGCTCTTCGATATAAAGTTGTCTATAGACTGAGCAATTTTAAGAGTTACATATGGTGTATGGGCTTTAATATATTTGAAGAAAAAGCGATTTAAATAATTCCCTTCTTCATCTAATACGCCTTCGACAACTTCAATACCTGCAGACCTCAATTGCTGAATACCTCTGCCTGAAACTTTTGGATTGGGATCAATATTAGAAATCACAACTTTTTTAATTCCGCTTGTTATTATCAACGGAACACAAGGCGGCGTTTTTTTATCGGTATGTGAGCATGGCTCTAAATTGCAATAGAGTGTTGATCCTTCTAAATCCTCTTTGCAATTATTAATTGCTTCCGGTTCAGCATGAGGCAGCCCGAACTTTGAATGAAATCCTTCACCAATAATATTCCCGTTCTTGACTATAACCGAACCGACCATCGGATTTGGCGAGACACTCCCTGCACCCTGCTTTGCAAGTTCGAAACATCTTCTAATATATTTATTGTGATCCTGTCGTTCCAATTTATTTTTCCGCTAATATTTTTCTGATCGATTCACGTATGCTCAACTGGTTCAAGCCTAAAGATTGAAGTTTGCCCGTATCCATTGATACATCGTAAACTTTGTAAATACCTTCAACATCTTTCATTTTAGTAGGAATTATTAGCTCTTCACTAAAGCCCGTTTCTTCGCATAGTATTTTGCCGAGATAAAAACGTGAAACTCTTTCTGATCCGCCGAAATTTATTACTCCTTTTGCAGCATTGACATTCACCAATTGCGCGATCATCTCCGCAGCATTGAATAAAGCAAGCGGAGTTCTGAACTGGTCGGTAAATAGTTGAACAGTTTTTCCGTTCACAAGATTGTTAAACATAAAGTCGAAATGATTCTCACCGGATGAATTTGAAAAGCCGTACATTAGCGAGGTTCTCAAAATTATAAATTCGGCTGATACTGATGCTATTGCTTTTTCTGCATTCAGTTTTGTCTCGGCATAAAGTGAAATTGGATTAGTTTGAGAATTTTCGCTTAGATACGCTCCAAGGTTTCCATTATAAACAAGATCGGTTGATGTAAAAATTAATTTCGAATTTATTTTACTGCATTCTTCAGCTATAATTTCTGATGCTTTAACATTTATATTAACTACTTTTTCTTTGGATACTTTATCAGCAATATTAGGATTTGAAATTGCCGCAGTGTGGATTACACATTCGGGTTTAAAATTACCAAAGGCCTTTTTTATTTCATCGAAATCAGTTAGATCAAATTGAACAGTTCTAAAATTTTGTTGACTACACGGATTTGAATTATAGTGAAGCAGCAATTCATTGCCGGGCGATAATGATTCAACTAAATACCCACCTAAGTTACCGCTGGCTCCGGTAATGAATATTTTCATGGCAGGCAGATATTTCCTAACACAGTTGAGTGCGATGCACCGGTAGTGCGCGGAATATTTGAAGGATTTCCGCTAATAGTTTCGTTTGCAAGAACCGCAAAACAAATTGCCTCCTTCGCGTCGGAAGACACTCCGATCTCATCAATTACCTTCACCTGAACATCTTCACCAAAATAATTATGCAGGCATTGATACAAAAATTTATTTTTAGCACCGCCGCCGCTTACAATTAATTCGTCAATCGAAGTCTGCTCTTTAATAAATTTTTCATAATTGCGGAAAACTCCGTAAGCAGTGAAATCTGTTACGGTATGCAGCCAATCCTCCCCGGGTACAGAATTGAATTCTTCAAACAGCGGATCTAAAAAACTATCGCCGTAATATTCTCTGCCGGTAGATTTGGGAGGCTGCTTTTCGATAAACCGGTCTCTAGTTACTAGCGCACTGAATAGGTCTTCATTCTTCTTACCCGACATCGCAATTTCACCGTTGAGATCAAAATCTTTTTTAAACATTCTCTTCGAAAGTGTGTCGATAATCATATTGCCCGGTCCGGTATCAAAAGCTAAAACCTCCTTCATACCGCGTTCTTTATTGAGGATTGTAAAGTTCGAAATACCGCCGATATTTAGTAATGCTCTGTTCAGATCACTTGAATGAAAAAGAATAAAATCAAAATAAGGAACAAGAGGAGCTCCCTGACCTCCTAAAGCAATATCACCGGTTCTGAAATTTCCAACAGTAACCACTCCGGTGAGTTTTGCGATGACGGAAGGATCAGCAATTTGAAGAGTCGAAGCAATCTCAAAGCCGAATAATTCAGCCGGATTTGGCAAATGATGAATTGTCTGACCATGACTTCCGATCAGATCAACTTTTTCCAGCGGGAAATTTACCTCTTCACAAAGTCGTTTGATACCGTCTACATAAATTTTAGATATTAAAAAATTCAATTGTGAAATTTCATCAACCCGGCTAGTTTCAACCATCGAATTATTCAAAATCATTTGCTTTAAACCTTGCGGAAACGGATGTTCAATAAATCCAACCAGGTTCAGTTTTGTATTAACGCCATTGCCGGTAATTTCAACAAGGGCTGCGTCTGTTCCATCAAGAGATGTCCCGGACATCAGTCCAATAACATACTTCTTCTCTTTTTTTGATAATTCAATCAACTTTTGCATATTCAAATTCTATTTTTATTAACAATTAAATTAAA
>JAENZU010000502.1 GCA_016841125.1 Melioribacter sp.
ATATTTATGATCCTAATTAAATTTGCCTTAATATTATTCACAAAAATGAAAATGGTAAATCGAAACTTTATCGGCTCAAGTTTTAACAAATTCCACCCCTTCAATATTTTCTTGATACCGCTGATATTTTTACTTGCTTCCAACTTAATTTATTCCCAATACGATAATTTAAAATTCAGGCATCTGACAAGCGATGACGGGCTGTCGCAAAATTTTGTACCCTGTATTTTGCAGGATCAAAACGGTTTTATGTGGCTTGGTACCAAAGACGGGTTAAACCGATATGATGGTTACAAATTTAAGGTTTTCAGGAATAATCCTTTTGATACAACAACTATTTCGGATAATTGGATAAATGTGTTGTTCGAAGATTCAAATGGCGGGCTCTGGATTGGAAGCAGCGGGCTGGATATCTTTGATCCGGTTTCTGAAAAAGTGACTCATCTTACTTTGTTTGGTGCAGAAAACGGAGCAGCACAAAGATTTTCACGCCGGATTCAATCGATCAATCAAGACAAGAACGGTGTAATTTGGATAGGAACGAGTGACGGACTTTTTCGTATCGATGATTCAAAAAATAAAACCAAAAAATTCAACCATATTCCCGGAGATGAACTCAGCTTAAGCAGTAATGATGTCCGTTCAATAATTGCCGCTGATCAAAATCTTTACATCGGTACTGGGAGCGGATTCAATATTCTAAACTTAAATGAGCAAAGTGCGGACAACCCAAAATTTCAAAGAGCCGAATTAAAAGATAGTTCGGGCAATGATTTTTCCCAAATTACGATCTCTTCATTATATCAAAAGACAGACAATTTATTTTACGCAGGCACACCCGAAGGGCTGTTAAAAATAGATCTGGAATCTAAAATTTCCGAATTGTTTGAGCATAGCAAAACCGAGTTTTCTGAACCCTGGAGAGGCAGAATAATTTCGATTTGTCCGGATAAAAATGGAAGTCTCTGGTTAACAAGTTCAGGCGCGCTTATCATTTTCAATACGGTAACACAAAAGTACAAGTATATTTATCAAGACCCGCTGAACAGAAATTCGTTAAGCTTCAATGGAATCCTTAACATTTACGCAGACCGCGGCGGTAAAATATGGGTTGGGACCTCGGGTAAAGGCTTAAATGTTTATGATCAGTTTGAAAAAGAATTCAAGCTTTACAACGGCTACTTTGATAAAGAACCATATCAGGCTTCTTTCAGCGTCGGATCGATCATAACAGATTTTAACGACGACCTGTTAGTTGTTTCCGGCAGCGAGTTATACCGGATTGATAGAAATAAAAACGAGTATAAGAAGTTTGCGGTTAATAAATTGAGCGGCAGCCAAACCTTCCAAATGGTAAAGGATAGTGATGAAAACATTTGGTTTGTTACCACCGACGGATTTTTACGCAGAGAAAATTCATCCGGCTTAGTTAAGGAATTTAAACCATTTTCAGATTCACAATTAGAGTCAAGTGTTAATAATAACCGCTTTTTATTTATAGATTCAAAAGGATCGGTGTGGTTTTTTAAATCGGGGAACGTTGCAAGATTAACCCGAAATTCTAATTCCATTGGTAAATTAAATCTTCAATTCTTTGAGCAGTCCGATCAAAGAATGTTTTCGATTAATGATATTTATGAAAACAGCGATGGGAATTTCTGGATTGCCTCATCGGAAGGATTAATTAAGTTTGATCCCCAAAACGAAACTTATAAAATCTATTTGAAGGATGTCCGGAATTTGGATGCAACCGGCAAGTATGAATTTACTTCGCTCGTTGGAGATCCCTCTCAGTCAAATAAGTTTCTTTGGATTGGAACAAGGGGCGGTGGACTAAGCCGCTTCGATCTCACAAATGAAAGCTTCACATATTTTTTAACGGGAGACGGACTTCCGAATAATATCGTCTACGGAATTCTACCGGCTGAAAACGAATTTTGGCTGAGTACAAACAACGGGCTGTCTCGTGTACGGGTGGACAAATATGGTCAGCCTTCATTCAGAAATTACGATGTTTCCGACGGGCTGCAAGGCAATGAATTTAATACCGGCGCATTTTATAAAAGTGACGAAGGCGAAATGTTTTTCGGCGGTCTTTACGGATTGACTGCTTTTTATCCTGATAAAATAAGAGACAATATTTTTATCCCTCCGATTGCTTTGACTGATCTCACCATTTTAAGTTCTGCAAGTGATGAACCCAATTTGAACTCCGGCAGACATATCCCTTTAACCGAGAGATCAGAAATTGTTTTTCCCTTCGATCAAAACACATTTACAATTGAATTTGCCGCACTTGATTTTACCGCCACAGAAAAAAACAAGTATGTTTATCAGCTTAAAGATTTAAATAAAAATCCTGTCGAGATCGGGACACAGAGAACGGTCACATTTACGAACCTCTCTCCGGGTGAATATGAATTTATTGTGAAAGGTTCGAATAATGACGGTATCTGGAATGAGAAAGGGGCAGCCATAAAAATTACAATTACTCCCCCGTTTTGGAAAACCCCGTTGGCTTATTCCATCTACCTAATTCTATTTATTTCACTGCTGCTGGCGTTAAGACAGTATGAGTTAAACAGAATAAAATTAAAGAACACACTTAAGCAGGAATCTTTTGAGCGGGAAAAATTAATTGAGCTGGATTATCTGAAATCAGAATTTTTCACAAACATTTCACATGAATTCAGAACCCCGCTAACATTGATAATTGGTCCGACTGAACAGTTGGAAGCAGAGGAAAAAGATAATCAAAAGAAAAGTAAGCTCGAACTGATCGAAAGAAATGCCAAGCGTTTATTGAAATTGATCAATCAACTTCTCGATATTTCAAAGCTTGAGGAAGGGAGCACTAAATTAAACTGCACAGAAAATGATATCGTTTCATTTATCAGAATGATCACTAGCTCATTTACCCCTTTGGCAGAAAGGAAAAAAATCAGTCTGAAATTCAGTTCCTCAGTTAGTGAATTGAATACTTATTTTGATAAAGATATAATCGAAAAAATATTTTATAATTTAATCTCGAACGCATGCAAGTTCACGCCCGAAAACGGAAGAGTTGAGATAAATTTATCACTCGAAGAAAAGATTAACTTTAAAAACAGCAGCATAAAAATTTCTGTGCGGGATACGGGGGCAGGCATCCAGCACGGAAAATTTCAACTGATCTTCAACAAATTCTATCAG
>JAENZU010000503.1 GCA_016841125.1 Melioribacter sp.
CGACAGTTTCAATTAAAATTACGTCGTAGCCTGCCGCTTCACAAACTGTTATGGTTTCGCGGCTCTTACGGGTAACACCACCCAAAGTTCCACCTGATGGAGAAGGACGGATAAAACAGTTTTCTTCGCGGGCTAATTTTTCCATTCGGGTTTTATCCCCGAGAATACTGCCCTTTGTAACAGTGCTGCTCGGATCAACCGTAAGTACGGCAACTTTATGTCGCTTGCTTATTAAATACATTCCCAATACTTCAATCAACGTACTTTTGCCTGCACCGGGAACACCTGTAATTCCGATGCGGAGCGAATTGCCGGAATGAGGCAGTAATTTTTGGAGGACCTCGCCTGCTTTTTTATGATGTGCGGCGGCATTACTCTCGATGAGTGTGATCGTCCGGGCAAGAAGAATTCGATTGTTGTTTAAAACTCCGTTTACAAGTTCATCAACGGTGAATTCGGATTTCTTTTGGAATTTTGGGGTATCGCTCATTTTATCCCCCTGGGCTTTACCCTTTACAACACGCACGGCAAATTCATCACCGGCATTTTCAGGAGTCCAATCTGGTTTGTATGTATTATCTTTTTTGCTCATAATATCTCTGCGATCTTAGCGTAGTTTTTACGTTGCGGACTCTGCGTGAACCCTTTCTCGAAATGCAATCTAAGTTTTTCGAAAGTACTCATTCCTTAACATACTGTAAATTCTCAAATCAATATACTCACCATTTTTAATAATATCTTCTCTCAAATATCCTTCTTCTTTCAATCCGTTTTTCAACATTACTTTCCCTGAAGCGGGATTATTCATAAAATGATGAGCAAACATTTTATTCAACTTTAATTCTTCAAATCCAAAACGAAGAATTTCTTTCAAAGCCTCGGATGCATATCCCTTATTCCAAAAAGGAACACCGATCCAATAACCGAATTCCCCTTTATTAAACTCCGGACGGGGATGAATACTGATAGCACCAATCAAAGCATTGCTTTCTTTAATTGTAACAGCCCACACGATTTCTTTGTCTTCGTCACAAAGTTTTTTGTGTGATGTGATCCATTCTTCTGCCAAACCATCAGGATACGGGTGGGGGATGAAGAGAGTCGTGTCGGATATCCTTTTATCGCCGGCTAATTCTTGAACATCCTTTGCGTCATCTAAATTAAACGGACGTAAAGTTAATCGTGCTGTTTTTAATATTGGTATTGGTCTCATATTTTTTAACTAATGTGCAATAAATTGCATATTCTATATGTTTTGTAGGTGAATACCAAATATTTTATGTGATTATGCAAAATATTGCACTTTATACTAAATGTAATTATTTTCCTTTCACAAAATACTAAAATGTGCAGTTCGTTGCATTATCAATTATGAATAAAAAAGAAATTGGGAAAATAATACGAGACAGGCGCAAATTTCTGAAAATTACTCAAAGAGATTTTTCGGAGATTGTTGGATTGAGCTTGCGAAATTATATTGATATCGAAAACGGGAAAGCGAATCCTACCTTTGAGGCATTAAAAAAAATTACAGATGCCCAGGGATTAGAAATCATTATTAAAGTAGACTGATATGAAACAAAGAGCAAAAGTTTTTTATAACGAAAATTGCGTTGGAATTTTATTGAAAGAAAACGGGAAATATTTTTTTCAGTACAACGATCAATATTTGCAAAGGGATTTCCCACCAATAAGTTTAAGTCTTCCCAAACAAAAAGAAGTATTTGTATCAGATTTTCTTTTCCCTTTTTTCTTCGGATTGCTGAGTGAAGGTGAAAATAAAGAACTGCAATGCCGCAGATTAAAAATAGACGAAAATGATTTTTTTAGTCTTTTGATTAAAACAGCTTCGGAAGATACAATAGGCGGAGTGAGGGTAGTTGAAAATGAAAATTGATAGATGTCCGGCTTGCTTAAAACAGGGAGTTGAAACATACTGCAATCCCTGTTTAAAAAAAATATTTGACGATAGAAAAGTAAATCATCTTTTGGATTTTACAAGACCTGAATTTAATTCCGCCAAACTTGAAAGAAATTATAGACTTTCGATTTCCGGTATTCAAATTAAACACTCACTCAAATTAGAGAACAATAAATTAGTTCTAACCGAAAAAGATGGTGAATATATTTTAAAGCCAATCCCCAATGGAGTATTTAAAAATCTAACTCAAGTTCCATATAACGAACATCTTACAATGCAGATAGCAAATCAAATTTACAAAATTGATACAGCAATAAATGCAATTGTATTTTTTGCCGACGAAGAGCCTGCATACATTACAAAAAGATTTGACAGAAGGAAAGACGGTACAAAATTATTACAAGAGGATTTCGCTCAAATTGCCGGACGAACCGAAGAAACAAACGGACAAAATTATAAGTACGATTTCAGCTATGAAGAAATTGCAGAATTAATGAGGAGACATATTAAGCCATACCAAATAGAAATTGAAAAATATTTTCGAGTTATTATTTTCAATTACCTTTTTTCAAATGGTGATGCGCACTTAAAAAACTTTTCTCTTTATCGGAATGAAGAATATGGCGATTACTTATTAACGAAATTCTATGATTTATTAAATACTTCTCTTCACGTTCCGGCAGAAACCGATTTAGCTTTGGATTTATTTAAAGACAATTTTGAAACTATTGCCTACAAAGCCGGAAGTAAATACACTAAGCCTGATTTTGAAGAGTTCGCAAAAAGAATTGGCATTAGTCAAAATCGATATGAAAAAGTATATTACGAGATGCTCGATCAATCTAGCTTCGTAAAAGCAGTAATTGATTCATCTCTTTTACAAAGTGATTTGAAAGAAGTCTATTATGAAAGTTATGTTGATAGATTGGAGAGATTGAAAAAATAAAACCGGGCAGAACTCGGCGTCAAATTCTTTCTTTTTTCTTGGTAGGAGACTTTGATTTTTTCTTTTCAGTATTCTTAAATCCGTCCCATGTATCGAAACTTATACTTAGTTTTTTAAGAAAATTTTCCGGATCCGTTGCAAATTCTTTACTTAATTTTTTTCTAATCTCACGTGACATTTTAATCGCGTCAAATTTCTTACTTTTCATTTATGATTTCCTTTGGAGTTCTAATTTCTACGCTATTATAGCCATTTAAAAGATTAATCCCAGATTGTTCATTAGGGAAATTTATCAATAACGTAATAGTAACATAACTTGTT
>JAENZU010000504.1 GCA_016841125.1 Melioribacter sp.
ACTTTTATCTGTTATCAGCAATCAGCTTATGGGAAGAAGTGATTTTTATACAGGCGCATTTCCCGCGGAATATGGCAATGCATCGTCGGGAGTGTTCGACATAAAATTGAGAGAAGGTAATTCCCAAAAGTATCAGTATGCTTTTGAAGCGGGTCTGCTCGGTGTTGGCGCAATGGCAGAAGGACCGATCGGCGAAAATTCTAATGCTTCGTATATTGCTAATTATCGCTACTCAACTATGGGGCTGCTTGCTCCTATTTTACCCAATGATGCTGGCATATTAAAATATCAGGATTTGTCATTCAAACTTAACTTCCCGACAAAACAATCAGGCGTATTCACATTCTGGGGACTCGGCGGATTGGACGGACAGCGAATGGAGGCTGTCGATAGTTCCGATTGGATTTCCGATTTTGACAGAGATAATTCCGATATTTCAATGTATATGTTTGCAACAGGACTTTCTCACAAAATTCTTCTTCCGGGTTCATCATTTTTAAATACTACAATCTCTACAACAAGTCACGGATTAAAATTCCGGGAAGAACGATTAGATCACAATTTAATACCACATCCACAATCGAATGCGGAAAATAATTTCAACCGGTCATCAATTAAAATGGATTACACAAAACGTTTCAGCGATACACACAGTAATAAAACAGGATTGAGCTACAGTTATCTTAATTTTGATGTGGATGTGGAAAAGTCATTAGCCGAAGGGGTAATTCCTTCAAGGATTGCAATGGTTAACGGAAACACTAGCTTCATTCAATTTTATACACAGTCGAAAATTAATTTGAGTCGCGGACTGCATCTTAACATCGGATTGAATTCACACTACCTTTTTCTAAATAACAACTATTCCGTTGAACCGAGAGTAGGTATTAAATACAGTTTTAATAATGATCATAGCATTGCTTTCGCATGGGGTAGGCATAGCAGACTTGAGCAGCTTCCGGTATACTTTGTGTCTTCAAATGGACAGCATCCGAATAAGAATTTAGATTTTATGAAGTCAACGCACTACGTATTTTCTTATCAAACCAAGTTAAGCGAAAACCTGCATTTAACTATTGAACCTTATTATCAATCATTAAGAAATGTGCCGGTATCACCCGATGGATATGTAACCACATTAAACAACAATAACACACTATTTTTTGATGAAGTGCTTCAAAGCACAGGCAAGGGTCACAATTATGGAATCGACTTTTCGTTGGAAAAATATCTGACGGACGGTTATTATTTTATGCTGTCGGGATCAGTGTTTTCATCTAAATATACCGCTAATGATAACATCGAACGAAATACAAGATTTAACAAAAATTACATATTTAATATTCTAGGCGGAAAAGAATGGAGAATAGGAAAGAATAATATTCTGAGTGCAAACGTCAGAGTTAACTATGTCGGCGGTAACCGAAAAGAACCAATAGATTATACTGCATCTTCTAATAGCAGTGACGTGGAATACGGGGAAACCGGTCAAACGATTGCGTTCAATGAAAAATATACTGATATACCGGTTGTCTCGCTTACACTTTCATATCGTATAAACTCAGAAAATCATTCATCTGTCTGGTCACTTCAAATCCTGAATGCACTTGGTGCTGAAGAGTACTCGCACGATTACTTTAGATACGATCAGAGATCTGTTGATACCAAATATGAGGGAATTATCATTCCGAGTCTCAGCTATAAACTAGAATTCTAAGAAAGGTGAATCAATATATTTTTCTAATTATTGAATAGGAGATTTAAATTAAATTTCGAGCGACTCTCCTAAAAGAGTAAATACGGTTGAATCTGCTAGGCTGCTGCCGGAATGAAGAAGATTCTGTCCTGTCCCGAAAGAGTGGCATGGTCGGTTGCACAAAATTAAAGCCTTGTAGGACAAAAACTTACAAGGCTTTTTTGATTTAAATAATTTTTGAAATAATAAAAATCATTATAGCGGAGAGGATGAAGTATATAATTATATTTTAGCTATATTATAATAATCTAATCTACATATCTGTAAAATTTTACAATCTGTAAAGGCTTATTAAAATGATAACTAAAGTTCAAAATGGAAAATACAAAGTATTGCTTGTTGCCATGCCTAATGTTCATGTTGGAATAAATGAAGTTATTTCAGTTCCGAATCTTGGAATAGCCTCAATTGCAGGTAATTTAAAGAATTGTGATTTCCGCACACTCGATTTAGTACTTGTAAAGTCAGATATCGAAAAATATTTATTTAAGATCATTGATCAGTACTCACCAAATCTTGTTGGATTAAGCTGTATGAGTTTCCAATATGGTACCGCGATCCAGATTGCGAAATTGATTAAAACCTGGAAGCCAAATATTAAAATTGCAATTGGGGGTTATCATCCTACGTTGGTGGGGGAAAATATCGAGAAAAGCCCTGATATGAGTTTTTTAGATTTCGTTGTAAGAAAAGAAGGTGAAATTAGTTTTAACAGCATTGTTCAAGCAATTCAGCAAGACGATGATTTTCAAAATATTCCTAATATTTCTTTTAAGAGAAATGGTGAGATTATCCATACTCAAACCCAAACAACTATTAATTTAGAAGATATTGATCTTCCGGATAGAACACACCGGATAATCGATAAATTTAAAGTAGGTTTTAAAAAGTCGGATTCACTGGAAACTTCAAGGGGCTGCGTGATGCCTTGTTCGTTCTGTTCAATTAGAAAAATGTACGGAAAAAGTTTGAGGAAGTATCCGATTGAAAGAGTAATCTCCGATTTAAAGATCAATCAAGAGTTAGGTGTGAAATACATTTTTGTGGTTGACGATAACATTACACTTGATGTTAATAGATTTATGAACCTTTGCGACGAAATTAAAAGTAATAAACTGAATAATATCAATTATTTTGTTCAGGCGAGCAGTAAAGGGATTGCCTCAAATCCTGAGCTGGCGAAGAAAATGGCAGAAGCCGGTTTTGTTGGAGTATTTTTGGGTATCGAAAATGCCTCTAAAAAAAATCTTGAATATTTTTCAAAAGGGGAAGACACTTTAGAGGAATCCAGGCAAGCTGTCGCTTATCTTCGTGAAAACAAATTAGGTGTTCTCGGCGGTTTTATTTTAGGAAATCCTAATGACGATGAAGAAGCTTTTTGGGATAATTTTAAATTTTCAAAGGAACTAAAGGTCGATGGC
>JAENZU010000505.1 GCA_016841125.1 Melioribacter sp.
CTTTCAATTAATAATTGTTTTTCAAGATTATCCAAAACTAAAGTCATATTGCCGCCGCTTACAAGCATTTTATCGCAGAGCACCCCGATCTTCATCGGACCCAAATGACCGAGCGCTTCAATTACTCCGAATTGAGGTTGTGTTAGTCCAAACGTACGGATATTTTCAATCGACCTTTTACTGAACGAGGAATATGCCCGGGCAAGTTTTACCCAAGTGTTCAAAGCCAATGAAACTTTATAGCCATATTTTTCAGTTGTTTTCACATTTACTAATATTTTTTTTAATATTACGAACTCAAAATAAAATATATCGGACATATTGTCAAGTTATAAATTTGGGAAATAAAAGATATTTGAGGGAGGAAGCGGCGAGCTATGGGCTATGGGCTATGGGCTATGGGCTATGGGCTATGGGCAAAGAAAAAAAATGAATTCCGAATACAAAAAGCTAATAACTAAAGGCTAATTGCTAATTCTTATAAATCAAAAAACTCAGAACCAAGAACTACGTACCTAGAACTTATTATGCTTTTAACAATAATCAAAAATAAATTCAAGCTTTTCCTGTCTTGCAATTATTACATTTAATAGTAACTTATTAGAACTACAATTATTTCCTTATTGTTTAATAAGTAAAAGAAAATTTGATGACAGAAATAAATACAAAATATTTTACTCCGCAAGAAGCGCGGAAAACTCTTCCTTTGGTTAAGGTGATAGTTAAAGATATACTTGATAACAGCTACCAAATCAGAACAATTGCAGAATCTCTCGGCGGTAAAATAGAGGGAAACAGCGAAATTGAAAAGTTAGCAGGGGAAGTTGAAGGCTTTTTGAAAGAATTGGAAGAAATAGGGTGTTACTTTAAGGATTGGAATTTTTCAATTGGATTGGTAGATTTTCCGGCACTAATAGATGGTGAAGAAGTTATGCTCTGCTGGAGAAGTGACGAAGACGATATCTATTTTTATCACAATTTAATAGATGGGTATGCCGGCAGAAAAGCAATTCCACCGGCATTATTTGAATAATAAAATTACTCCTTAGCGCAGGCTGATTCAACTTCTGCTATACTTTTTGGTATCGGCTTACTTCCTAAAACTTTAAACCCGCTATCGGTAACGAGAACGTCATCTTCAATTCTAACTCCGCCGAAACCAATATATTCCTCAACTTTACCGTAGTTAACAAAGTTTGAATGTTTATTATCTTTTTTCCAATGTTCAAATAATTGGGGTATAAAATATATTCCGGGTTCGACCGTAACAGTGAAGCCCGGCTTCAGTTCTTTAGCTAACCGCAGATAGGCAAGCCCAAACTGGTCGCTCCTTGACGTATCTTTATCGTACCCTACAAATCCTTCACCCAAACCCTCCATATCGTGCACATCGAGACCTAACATATGTCCGAGTCCATGAGGAAAAAACAAAGCGTGCGCTCCTTCTTTTACCGCATCTTCTGCTGTACCTTTCATTAATCCCAAATCTATCAAGCCCGAGGCAATTATTTTTGCAGCTTTCAAATGCACTTCCTTAAACTTTACTCCCGGCTTCATCATCTCAATAGATTCTACCTGAGACTTGAGAACAATGTTGTAAATATCTTTCTGCTTTTGTGAGAATTTACCATTTACAGGGAAAGATCTCGTAATATCGCTTGCATAGTGAAGTTCAGATTCGGCACCGGAATCCAAAACGAGCAGGTCACCGTCTTTCATCAAATTTTCGTGGTGATGGTTGTGCAGGATTTCACCATGGATTGAAAAAATTGATGGGAATGAAATTCCCCGCCCTTTAGATGAAGCGATACCTTCGATAATGCCGAAGACTTCTCTTTCCTTCAAACCCGGTTTTGAAAATTTCATAGCGGCAGTATTCATTTCGTAGCTGATATCAACTGCGGATTCAATCTGTTTTACTTCCTCATCGGACTTGACGGAACGCTGCTCAATTACGGCTAGAATAAAATCTTTTGACGAATGATCATTTACACGTGAATGGTGAATCCCGATCAGTTTTTCAATCTGTAATTTACTTTCTGCTCGGTATTGCGGCAGATAATGAATTTTTCTTCCTGAATGAACTGCTTTTGATATCACATCATTTAATTCGGCAACAGGCTTTACTATTGTAACACCAACAAGTTTTGCCCTTTCGTTAAAGGATTTTTCGTAACCCATCCAAACAACATCGTCAACCGAGCGGTCATCTGCAAAAATAATATCTTTGTCTGCATCAACATCGATAATGCCTGAAATACCATCGGCGTCTAATCCAAAGTAATATAAAAAGGAACTATCCTGCCTGAATAAATAAGTATTCGCGGGATAATTCATTGGGGCTTCATTGTTGCCCGGTAAATAAATGATACCGGTTTTAACAAGCTGTTTTAATTTTTTTCTTCTTTCGGAATAAACTTCTGCCTTAAACATGCCGCCTCCGGGAATTTCTGAAATTCAATTTAATTATTTAAATAAATATCGAGGTTTTCATTTCGAATAACAAGTTGAGTAATTATATGAATTTTATTTGATGGTACTTTCATTAAATTCGAATAAGGTTTATCTTTGAATAAAAACAAAAAGACTTATGCAAAATGAAGTGATTTACAGATTTTTTACCGACGATGATTTTTTAAGAGTTTCGAATAAAATTAAAGAAATGGAGAAAATTACAGCCGGTGAAATCAGAATAGTTATCAAAGAAAAAAAATCTTTTTCCAACCGAAAAAAAGATTTGAAAAAACTTACCGAAGAAGAATTCTTTAAACTTGGGATGCAGGAAACCCGCGATAAAACAGGTATCCTAATTTATATACTTCTAACGGAACGGCAGTTTTACATCTTAGCCGATTCCGGTATTAATGAAAAGGTAGAACAGAATACCTGGGATGAAGTTAGAAACGAAATGCAGAAAGAATTTATAATAGGAAATTTCACCAATGGAGTCATTCACGGGATTGACAGGGTCGGTCACATTTTGAGTGAGCACTTCCCGATCAAACCCGATGACACTAATGAACTTTCCAATAAAGTTGTATTCTAAATATCCATACTTTTCTGAACATCTTCTGCAATTTCAGGAGATACGAGAAGTCTTCCGCATGACTCGCAAGTGTAAAGACGTTTATTGCTTCTTATTTCCAACTGCCGCTGCGGTGGAACTACATTATGGC
>JAENZU010000506.1 GCA_016841125.1 Melioribacter sp.
ATCGACCTGGCGAATTTTTCCTCGGTTAGAGCATTCGTATATGTTGTACAGTCGGATTCAAAACAATCGAATGAGTTTTACGTTCCGGTTTTGGCTGCAGGTCCGGTCAGGTCACCCATCAATTTCGATTCAATGCTCGGTCTGATCAATAATGATCAGGCGAAAAACACAATGGGCACTGTATTCGGGACATTATCCAGCGCTAATATTGCCTCGGGTGCGACATTTTTGGATAGTGATCAATCCATTACAACCGCTAAAAATAATGGCGGAAATGCATTTATGAATGCCAATAGCGATGTGAAAATAGATATGTTTTTGGTGCCGAGTAAATCTATCAACATTGGCGGAATTATTAACTCTGCAGATTGGATCGTTCATTTTTATAATTCAACAAATTCACTTGTACTTTGGATAAATTCCGGTACCGGCATAGTAACGGAATTGTAATATAAGGTTTTCATGAAAAAATATATTTTTCTTCTATTTTTCGTCTCTACATTATTTGCTCAATCAGCGGGCAGTTCAGGCTTGTCATTCCTAAAAATTGGTTTTGGTGCAAGGAACATTGCTCTTAGCGATTTGGGTGTTGTAGGCACAAATGATATAACTGCTTTAAATTATAATCCTGCTTCTCTTTATAAAGCTCAAAATTTTCAGTTGCTCTTTACTCATAATGAATGGTTCCAGGATGTACGTTCCGAGAATTTCGGATTTGGTTTTAAAATGTTTGGAATCCCTTTTGCTTTGGGAGTAAATACCACTTCGGTTTCAGATATTGAAGTCAGAACAAAACCCGGTGACGTTCAATCAACCTTCAATGCAAATTATTTTTACGGCAGCCTTTCAACGGGGTTTAGAGTTTATGAGAATTTAGCATTCGGAGCAACCGTTAAACATATTTATGAGGGAATTTTCTCCGATGAAGCAACCGGATGGGCTCTTGATTTAGGTCTTCACTATGAAGGAATAGTTGAGGGATTGGAACTCGGCGCTTCAATTAAAAATCTCGGTTCTATGAAAGAATTAAGAGTCGAATCCACGAAATTGCCGACTGATATTAGATTCGGAGCGGCTTATAGATATCAAATTAAATCTATCGAATCTGAATTATTACTGATCGGGGGATTTCAAAAATATAGCCAAACAAATGATAATCATGTTCATATAGGTGCAGAATTCTTTTACGATAATTTAATTGCTGTTAGAGGCGGATATGTTTCCGGGTACATTTCAAAAAATATTTCAGCAGGTTTGGGGATTTTCTGGAATCAAATAAATTTTGATTACGCCTTTGTTCCCTTCGACTATAATTTAGGAAGTTCTCATATCATCAGTTTGAAATATACTTTTTTATGATCTGCTCAATTAGTATTTCTTAATCAGCAAAAACAATTTTGATTAGAATCAGCAAACTACTTAGATCCCAAACACTTTATCCCCACAGAAGTAAACTTATCCTGATTTTGATAATATTGGCAGCCGCCATTATTCGGATCATCTATTTTTCGGGATTAGTTTTTTCCGATGACAGCTATTACGATCAACTCGCATGCTCTTTACTTAACGGAGGCTATTCCGAAAATTATATCGGCTACCCGATTTTTCTTCTTCGAAAAGTTCATTCCCTGCTCACGGCATTTTCATTTCTTTTATTCGGGAAAAATGAAATCGCTTCCGTCATATTTCCTTTTTTATTTTCTATCGGAGGAGTCTATTTAACCTACAAATTCACTTACTTTTATTCCAAAAGTGAAAGAGCCTCTTTATTGGCTGCGTTTTTTATAGCATTGTTACCCACTGATGTAATTTTTGCAACTATAAATTTTGCAGATCTGCAAGCGGCATTTATCGTAAATTTGGGACTTTATTTTCTATTTAAATCTTATCGGTTAAATAATAATTATTTAGCACTCTTTAGTGCGACGCTATTTTATTTATCGGTAATGATCAAACCGGTATTTATTAATCTGTTCGTTTTAATTTTTGTTTTCTATATCTATAGGTACCTGAAATACCGCGAGAACAATAAACAGATATTGATTTGTTTGATTTTATTTTTTGGCCTTTTTGTTTTCGAAGGTCTGTTTTACACTTTAGCGGCAGGTGATCCGCTTTACCGTTTCACCATAATGTCGGAAAATTTTAAGTACGCATACTACGACTTCTTCCCTAACTATTTTACAGACAAACCTAATAGTTTTTGGGATTATTCAGCGGCTTTATTCGATCAGATATTTATCTATAATTCAAAGTATTTATTCTTCCGAAGATTTTATTTATTTGTACCGCTAATATCTCTTGTGGTATCGATCATTTTTTTATTAAGGAATAAACATAAAATTATAATCTACTGGTTTATCGGGTTGAGTGTATTGATGATGGCTTTCACCACGTCAATAACAGCTTATATCCCAATGAATTTGCGGAGCAGTTGGTATGCGTTTCCACTGTTCCTGCCCGCAGTAATTTTGATCGCATTATTCTTAATGAAATTTAATTGGAAGATTTTAACTCCTGTATTAATTATTTATGCTGCCGGAAGTTTAATAATGATAAATTCTTACAAGGCGTTTTTTGATTCCGAGAATCTTAATTCATTTAAAAAATTCTTAAAGAAAAATAAAAATGAAGTGATCTATACAGACCACCATACTAAATATGGTATTGATCTAATTGATAATTATGAGCTGCCGCTCAGATCAAAGGTGATCAATAAAAACTTAGATTTTGAGCGATTGGAAAAAGGTGAACTGGTTATTTACAATCAGGCTGTTATTTCAGAACTAAAATTGCAGGGACATAAGTTCCCGGAATTTACTGTTTTGAACAATTCGAATTTTGAAAAAATTAATTCATTCGGGAAGTTTATTATATTCGAGAAGAGATAGTTTATTATAATTAATATTTTTTGAGTAATTTTAACATTCGTAATTTTTAAGGAAACAAAAATTCAAAATGGAAATTATTCGTTATACTGAAGAATGGAAAGATGAATGGGATAAGTTTGTTGATCAATCAAGTAATGGTACTATATTTCACATGCAGAGATTTTTTGATTACCACGCTCCCGGAAAATTTAATTTCGATCACTTAATATTTTTAAATAAAGGCAAAATAGAAGCTGTGCTTCCGGGGGGTATTGTTGATCAAACATTTGAATCTCCGATCGGT
>JAENZU010000507.1 GCA_016841125.1 Melioribacter sp.
GAGAATACATCTGAAGATGGTAGTCGTCATTTTCTTCATCAAGGAACATTGGGTACGCAATAATATTTGTGGAATCGAGCGGATCTTGCGAGTATATTCCAAAATCCCAGAGACAGTTGTATTTTACCTCAATATCATCACCACTAATTGGGAGTTTAAAGCAGTAATCCCCATTAATGAAAAGATTATTTTTAACTGTATCCTTTGGGAAATTATAAAAAACAGTATAATCGAAAAACCCAACAAAGGTATTATTAATGTAAGAACACGGCGTATTATAACTGGATATTGCAAAGCCAGTAATTGAATCAGCAATTACTATATTGTTAGAAAAATTCATGCTTGGACCATAAACATCCAATCCTCCAGCTTTATGACTTGTAAGATATATGACATTGTTTCTAATATCAGAAATAGATTTAGCACCACTGAAAATTGCAATATTATATACATCTTTTATGATATTGTTAAAAATATTATATCTGCCGGGGACAAAATTGTGTTCAATTCGTATCGGATAATCGCAGTTTGTAAGAATGTTATCAATAATATCAACATATATTCGGTCTGCTATTATTCCAAAAAAGGCTTGTGAAATCAAATTATTTTTAATTGTGGTTGTGTATTGACCGGCATAATCGCCTGTCCAAACTAAAATAGCATGACCATCATAATTTTGACCGCTTGTCCATGGGTTCCGGTCATTTACAATTAAATTAAACCCGCTTATTAAACAGCTGTCTTTTGCGTTTACTAAATAACCGCCCGCAGCGGGAATACCTAAAGTCCTCCCGTCAATTATACAGTTTTCAAATCCCGACCCGATAAGACTGATACCGTTTTTCATGTTAACTATTTCTTTGTAAACTCCGTCACCCACGTAAATTGTGTCTCCGAAAGAAGAAACATTAATACACTTTTGAATTTTATCTGCCGCTGTTGCCCAGCTTGTGTAGGGTTCTGTACTGCTGCCGGTTTTGCTTACGTAACGGATGGTTGAAAATGAAATTGTTTGAAGTAGTAAAATTAAGATAAGTACTGCCGCCTTTTTCACGAATACACCTCAAATATTTTATTACGCCTTTAAGATACTTAAATCTTCAAAAGCGGGCAAGAGAGAATTACGGAGAAAGGAGACCGGAAACCGGATGAATTTATCGTCCTCTCCTTGGAGGGGAAAAGAAGGGGTGGGTTTCTTTTCATTTTTCGAAGCTATGTCACGATTATCAGGAGGAATTGAAGTTTACCCGCCATTTTATTGGGCGGGGGGTGGGTTCTTTTAAAATACCAATTTCACACATTTATTTTTTCCAATAATTTCAAATAACCCAATTTACTCCTTGAACTCCGCTAATTGCTTGACCTTATCTTCAATATCTTTAACTACTTTATCCATTTTATGGATAACCAGCATTTCATCAAATCTTAATATTTCCACTCCCAGTTCGTTTAGTTTCCGGTCACGATAATTATCGTATTCTTCCTTACCGCAATGGCTCTCTCCATCTATTTCTATTGCCAGCATTAGTTCTTTGCAATAAAAATCTACAATAAAATTATCCAGCGGTTTTTGCCGGTCAAAATCAAAACCAAGTATTTGTTTTTTCTTTAGATGCTGCCAGAGCATTATTTCGGAGAACGTGCTGTTTTTCCGTAACTCTCTAGCGCGTTCTTTCAGTTTTGGATTATATGGAATTATTTTGCTTTTCATCTTCCTTTTAATTGTTCTCAACCCACCCCTAAATCCCCTACGCCAAGGCGCACAAGTCCGGTGGAGGGGACTTTTCATCTGAAATTTTATCTTTTGCCGATTGTGATTACAGCTTTATTATTTCTCCATCCAACAAATGCGGCAACATTTTTCTTGATATTTACGGAGGTATAAATAGCATTATAGACATTATCAAAAATTTTCCATTTTAGTCCATTAAAATGAGCTATAAATCCAAAACCCCCGCAAACCATAATATCATTTAAACCGTTTCCTTTAATTCTAGTTGTTACATAATTTACCGGCATCTTAATCTCTTCCCATTTACCGGATTTATTTGTAAACAGACCATCACCGGAAGTATAGATTGGGAAACCACTATTTGTCCATGCGGAACCTATTAATCTGCTGATAGTAGGATTTATGTTTTCAACATTATCCCCATCTGTAATTTTTAGAATTGTGCTGTTTGAATAGTCTTGGAAATCTGTTAACGGGCATAATATTTCTAATTTTGAACTTAGTGGATTTATATAGCCATGTATATCATAAAAATCCCAGTTATAACCCGGCTCTATTTTATTCCAATTTCCGTTGCTGTAATGAGCAATATTTCCTTCTAATCCAATGATATAATAATCCTCGCTTGAGACGCCCCAGATTTCATAGGCACGAGAATTAAATTCAATATCGATTGGGACAGATTCAAATCTGTTATTCTTCCATCTTACTAATCCGCCAATAACAATTTCATCTTTACTGAACGCAAAAATAGAATTATAATCATTTAAATATTCTTTACCGTTTTCATAATAATATATTCTGTCAAATCTCCATTCAGTTCCGTTCCATCTGGCAAGGTTGTAAAATTTATCATCAATTTGACCGGTTGAATCTCTAAAGTAAATTCTTCCAACACACCAAATATTGTTCTCATCGATAATTGCTACATCGTAAAATGCTGAAGATCTCTCACCAAATAAAAAAGTTTCCCAAATGAATTCTTGGCTTGACGGAGAAAGCGTTTTTGCTTCTGCTTTATTACTGAAATCAATAAAATCGGCGCTGTGTAAAATTTTAGCTTGATAACTATAAGTAGAATTTTCAACCAAACCGGTGTCAGCAATGCTTGTATCAGTTGAGGTTTGTATATATCTCATGATAATTTTACCATCTCGCTCGAGATTAATAGTGCTTCCTTTTAAATTGCTATCAATCTTAATGTTAAGATAAACTTCACGTACACCCGCATCAATTACAGCAAGCTGAATATTATTACTGATTGGGTCCGGATTTGTAGTATCACATGAAAGAATTAGAACTGAAAGAATTGCCAGAATAAATAATCGCATTATCAACCCAAAGTTTAATTCAATATTTCACAAGTATGTTTTTCATTATTTACAAACTGCCGCATGCTTACCGTAATTTAATTTGTGCCGCAGCCACGGTTCAAAATTA
>JAENZU010000508.1 GCA_016841125.1 Melioribacter sp.
AAAAAGTATAAAGACTTATATCAACTTACATAGTTACGGTAATGTGATTATGTATCCGTGGGGATATGTAAATCAACTTACTCCTGACTCTGCGACTTTCACAAGATTTGCTATTGATATGAGTTTTTGGAACGGTTACGAGTATGGTACCGGCGGTCAAACGATAGGTTATAATTCTAATGGAAATATTCGCGATTGGATGTACGGCGAGCAAGCAGTTAAAGATATAGTATTTGGCTACGTATTTGAAATTGGGAATTCCTCTGACGGTTTTTGGCCGTCGCAAAACAGAATTTTACCGCTGGCACAGGAGAATTTATTTCCTCTCATCTATCTCACTTCGGTTGCCGGGGAATATTTAAAATATGAAGGGAGTTTATTCAGTTCACAATTTTTTAATCCCGGCGATATTTTCGATATGACACCGATAATATCCAACACAGGTCTATCCGATGCTGATAACGTTACTCTCCAACTGCAGGCAGTTGATTCAGAAATAACGGTTAATTCCGGAAATATTACCTTAGGCACTGTTGCAGCAGGCACAAGGGACACCGCATCATCTTCTTTCAACATTCAGCTTGCTCACGCTGCTCCAATCGGAATTGAGCAAAAAGTTGTGATGATCTATACTATTTCAGGAACCGAAGTGAACCGTGATACAATTGGCATAATGGTTGGCACCCCTGTAATGCTTTTTGAGGATGATGACAGTGATCCGGCAATCAAGTGGAATGTTACAGCCTCTCCTTCAACACCTAAATGGGAATCAACTACCACAACTTTTAATTCACCTCCAAATTCATATGCTGATAGTAAAACCGGTAGTTACGCAAATAACGCAACCGTTTCTCTTACATTAAAAGACCCTATTGATTTGAGCGGCATCAATTCTGCTTTCCTTACATTTTATACTAAATATGAAATTGAGGAAAATTGGGATTGCGGACAGGTAATGTTATCAACTAATAACGGAAGTACCTGGAATGCACTTGCGGGGCAGTATACTGTTGCCGGTTCAGGTCAGGGCAGGCAGCCGTTAAACCAACCAGTTTACGAAGGTTCAAGAAATAGCTGGGTTAGAGAAGTAATTGATCTTTCAGGTTTTGCCGATCAGCAAATTAAAATTAAATTCGATTTACTCACAGACGTTTCAATTACCAGAGACGGCTGGTATCTGGATGATATTTCAATAAGTTATTACGGAGCAGTGCCGGTTGAACTCACTTCATTCACAACCACGAATGTTGAAAATGGTGTACTTCTCGAATGGAAAACAGCAACGGAACTTAACAATTCGGGTTTCAAGGTTGAAAGATTAAATGTTTATAACTCCATAAATGAACCTGTCATTCTGAGCCTGTCTGCCGGCAAGGCAGGCGGAGTCGAAGAATGGCAAACCATCGGCACAGTGGAAGGAAAGGGAACAACAACCGATCCGCAGATCTACAGATTTGTTGATGAAAGTCCAATCTACGGCACAGCTAAATACAGACTGGTTCAAATAGATTTTGACGGAACAACAAGAACATATCCGGCGGTTGAACACAGTTATTTCAAAGATCTGAAATTCAGTTTAGAACAGAATTACCCGAATCCATTCAATCCCACAACCAAAATAAAATTTGTCATACCAAATGTAGAGACACAGCATGCTGTGTCTCTACAAATATTCGATATGCTCGGCAGCGAAGTAGCAGCACTACTAAACAAACCAATGCCCGCTGGTATTCACGAAATTGAATTTAATGCAGCCAGTTTGCCTTCGGGGATCTACTTCTATCGATTGAACTATAGTGGAAAGACACTAAGCAGAAAAATGCTGCTTCTCAAATAAAACAAATTGAAAATTTTTATTTGGTAATGGAAAAAATTATGAAGTTGATTTTAACAATTGCGGCAATAATTATTTTAGCGGCTGATCTTTTGGGTCAGCCTTTTTATCCCAACAACAAAGTTTTTAGGGGAACAGATTTAACGCAAGAAAACTCAAATGATTTTTTGATGAGTAAGATTTTTAAAACTTCACAAAATCAAACTAATAAACTTTACGAAGTGAAATTGGATAGTTTAATTTCTACTGCTACAACCGGGGAGGGATCAAAGCATTTCTTTGATTACGATGAAAACGGCAATATGATTGAATGGCTAATTCTCTTTTATTTTAACGGACAATGGTCGAATGATTTGAGGCATCAATTCTTTTATGACAATGGATTAAAATCAGAAGAACTGCTTCTAGGATGGGGATCAGCCGGATGGGATTCACTTCTTTCAAGAAAATATTCATATAGTGGAGCAGGACTTTTAACGCAGACAATATCAAGAATTTATTCCGGAAGTTCCTGGGATCTGTCATCGAAATCAACCTATAAATATAACACTGATTCACTTCTCACTGCTAAAATTGATGAAAAGTGGGAAAATGATCAATGGAACAATTTTTTTTCTGTTGAATATTTCTACAACAGCCGGAATTTATTAGATTCTTTTGTTGCTCGAAATTGGAGCCAGGGAAATTGGGTTAATTACTGGAATACTCATTTTTATTACAGCGATGGTTTCATTAATCCTGATTCGATAATAGCAAAACTTTGGGGCAACAGCACTTGGCAAAATTTATTGATGCAAATTAATTATAGAATCGGAAACAATGATATTGAACAGG
This sequence comes from Melioribacter sp., assembly GCA_016841125.1. GTDB lineage: Bacteria > Bacteroidota > Ignavibacteria > Ignavibacteriales > Melioribacteraceae > JAENZU01. Next base: position 2,669 of record JAENZU010000508.1, read on the forward strand.
TTGAAAAAGATTGGAACGGATCTGAATGGGTAAACTCAGCAAAGCGGATTTACGAAAGAGACGAAAATAGATTTTTAGATTATGCAAAATTCCAAGGCTGGATAGGGAATGGCTGGGTTGACGACAATGGTGTTCTTATGGTCGATAACCCGGATGGATTTGTTGCTGCTTTTGGCACATTCGAATTAGAATGTTACAATTCCTTATTAACAAATGTGCTTGAAGAAAAAACTCATTTGCCCGATAGATTTTTACTTTTACAAAATTATCCCAATCCGTTTAACCCCACAACGAAAATAAAATATAGTATTCCCACCCCTCTCCTTAGTAGGGAGAGGGGCAGGGGTGAGGTTGTTTCATTAAAAGTGTTTGATGTGTTGGGCAAAGAGATAACCACACTTGTTAATGAAATCCAGCACCCCGGTACTTATGAAGTTGAATTCAACGCGTCGAATCTTCCGTCCGGGATTTATTTCTAT
>JAENZU010000509.1 GCA_016841125.1 Melioribacter sp.
CAAGCTCCATATCTCTGTACAGAGCTGGGCTAAACCATTTATGTATCTCTCTATGCATGAATTACCTTAAATATTTAGAAATTGGGAATTGAAAGATAATATAATTTTCCTAAACCCATAAAGTTAAAATAATGCTCATCACCATAATTACAGTTAAAAAATGGAATGAATCAATTAGAAATAATTTTACCGACTTTTGTGAAAATTGAAAATTAATAAACATGGGGGCTGCGGTAAATCCGAGCCATGTAAAGAATCCCGTAAATATTGCTCCTCTTAAACCCACGGCACTAACATAATCAATTAGAAAAGAGAGCACGAATGCAATTGCCAATTGACCGAGGAAAGTCAATCCATAGGTTTTTGCGGGATTAAAATTTTTCTTTAATTCCTCTTCGGTATAACCCATTTCTTTCATCCAGGGTTTTCCGAATAACGGTCCATACCACATAGCCCCGATAAACATTGATGCAACAACCGAAACAATAATTGCCAAAAAATTGATGTCTAATGTTGGACGCATATTATTCTCCTAATTTTTATACATTTTAATTTGCGGTTCATTGTTTTCTAACATGAATCCCCTAAACATTCCCGGTGTATTGAATTTCATTACCACATTGCCAAATTTATAAATAGATATTACTCCGCCGTTACCTCCCTGCTCTTTGAGTTTTTTATTTACTACTAATTCAGCTGCTTCATTGAGAGACATTCCTTTGTATTCCATCAACGCTGATATATCATGAGTAACAACATTGCGGATAAAGTATTCACCGTGCCCTGTTGCAGAGATTGCACAAGTTGCATTATCGGCGTAAGTGCCTGCGCCGATTATTGGGGAATCTCCAATTCTGCCGAATTTTTTATTTGTCATTCCTCCTGTTGAAGTTCCGGCAGCCAGATTTCCATCTTTATCCAATGCGGCACAACCGACAGTGCCAAACTTAAATTCTTTCTCATTTATTAGTGAAGATTGATCATTGCCTGACTGCTCGGATTTCTTCGCGTTTTGAAGATCGTCCCATCTCCCTTGAGTGAAAAAATATTTATTATCAACCAGTTCGAATCCCTGTTCAACGGCAAATGCCTCCGCACCTTCCTGGGCTAATAATACATGCGGAGATTTTTCCATTACCGCTCTTGCAAGGATAATAGGATTTTTAATATGCTTAACACCGGCAACCGCACCGGCATTTAAATTCTTTCCCTCCATAATTGATGCATCCAGTTCATTTTCTCCGCTGCTTGCAAAAACCGCACCTTTCCCCGCATTGAAAAGAGGCGAATCTTCCAGCATCATTATTGTCTCTGCAACTGCATCAAGGCTTGATCCTCCCTCACTTAAAATTTGGGAACCTCTTCTGAGCGCCTCTTCCATTTTTGCCTTGTAAGAGTTTTCTTCCTCTTTGGAAAGTTTTCCTTCTGTTATCCAGCCTGCTCCTCCATGTATTACAATTCCGTATTCAGCCGTTTGAGTATCTACAGGCTTTTGATAACAAGCAAAAATAAATAGAGAAACAAGAATGATCATTGATTTTAAGGAGTAATTCATAGGGAGTCCTTTTGAACATTAGATAATAAATTTAGTTCAGTAGAATTTTGATGAATGTGATGAAATTATCTGATTTCTAATTCAAAGTCAATTTTCGATCATGCCTTGATATTCTTAATTTAAGACTCAAATCTAAATTGGAAAGTTTTTTGTTATTCTCATTATATTGAAGTTCAATTTCAAAAAGAGTTATGAAATTACAAAACATATTTGAAAAACTGCCGGATAATTTTGACGATGAATATTTCGAAACTTTAATAGAGACCGGCAATTTGAAACTTGAACGCATAATATCCGACGGTCATTCCACAAAAGAAAATTATTGGTATGATCATGATAAAAATGAATTTGTGATGCTGTTAAAAGGAAGCGCAGTTATACTTTTCGATAACGGCGAAGAAATACTCATGAAGCCGGGCGATCATCTGATCATCCCTGCTCACAAAAAGCATCGTGTTGAAAAAACTGCCGATGATGAAAAAACTTTTTGGCTGGCTCTTCATTATTAAAGGAGGTTTTTTTGTTTGATACTACTCTAATTTCTCCAACCCATGAATGGGCATTGTGGGCAGTTTTATTTTTAGTAGCAGCATTCGGCTTTTGGGCGGAAAAAACTAAATGGGGCTCAAAGCTTTCGGGAATGATGATCGCACTTTTGGGCACATTCTTTCTCTCTAATTTGTCGATCATTCCATCCTCGGCGCCTACATACGATATTGTTTGGTCTTATGTTGTTCCCCTTGCAATACCACTCCTTTTGTTCAAAGCTGATTTAAAGAAAATTTTCAAAGAAGCCGGTCCGACACTAATTGCTTTTTTTGTTGGGGGTGTCGGCACAATGATCGGTACAGTAATTGCGTTTAATCTCGTCCCGCTTGGTGAAGAAGGCTGGAAGCTTGCGGCAATATTTTCATCAACATATATTGGCGGCTCTATGAATTACGTTGCGGCTGCTGAGGTTGTCCAATTAAATTCGGCAGACCTTTTAGCGGCAGGAATAGCTGCCGACAACCTAGTGATGGCAATGTATTTTTTGGTTCTCTTATCACTTCCATCAATTAAATTTGTAAAAAAATATTTTAAGAATGATCACGACAACAACAAGGATACGGAAGAAGTTTCCATTGATGACAGCCAAAACAATCCTGATCTAATTGACATGACCAAAGCTCTTGCAATTTCGTTTACGGTTTGTGCCATCGGGTTTTATTTGGAAGATATGCTTGAAATTAAAGGAAGCGGAATTTTAATTTTAACCGCAATTGTTGTTTTTCTTGCCACCGTTTTTCCCAAATATGTCGGCAGTATTAAGGGAGCGGATAAGATCGGTGCAATGCTGATGCAGGTATTCTTTGCGGCGATCGGAGCGAGTGCAAACATTATGATTGTAATCGAATATGGTGCGATCCTCTTTTTATTCGCCGGGATTATTCTTTCAATTCATTTGATATTTTTACTTACAATGGGGAAATTGTTAAAAATAGATATTGCAGAATTGGTGATCGCCTCCAACGCAAACATGGGAGGACCTACAACGGCTGCGGCTATGGCGGTTGCCCGAAAGTGGAATTCT
>JAENZU010000510.1 GCA_016841125.1 Melioribacter sp.
GTGAATCAATTATTGTTTTGCCCCCAATTGCACCGCCGCCGACTGTTCCAAAAGTTTTACGTTCACTTTTAATTATCATTTTAAACCCAACTTTACCGGGAACAGAACCTGCCGTCTTTACTACGGAAGCAATAATAAATGATTGATTACTTTTTTTTAACTCTAATATTTTTTCAAAAATTTCCATATTTATTCTCCGGCAGCTATAATTCTTTTCATTGCATTATATTCTTCTGGTGTATCAATATCTTCAAATATTGCAGGATAACTGCACTGCCAAATATATTTAATAAATTTTTCCGACGCGGACAAGTCTCTCAAATTTGTAAAGTCTTCTGCAGAAATTATTCTATTAAAAATTTTATTACTCAACAAAATCGGATGTCCTTTTCTGCCTTCAAATGAAGGTTGAATCCATTCGAATTTTTCATCAGTCTGTAAAATTAGATCTTCATAAAAATCTATCGGAAGACTTTGCTGATCTATAAAATGATAAAGAACCCAATCTGCATTATTGATCTTACTCAATCCCTTCTGAAGTGAAGAAAACATTCCCGCCTGATAATTTTCATTCTTTATAAGTTTAACATCAACCTGAAAAGAATAACCATCTTCTTTAAGATACGTTTCAATATTATGATAATTTTCACCGGCAACCACTATGACTTCTTTACAGATGGAGCTTAATTTTTTGATTAAGTTTTGAATAAAATATTCCCCGTTAATATTTAGGAATGCCTTATCCGAACCCATCCTGCTTGAATTTCCGGCTGCAGCAATTAGTCCGCTAATATTTTTGGAGTCGCTTCTCATTTAACTAAACTCAACCATTAACGTCTTGAATTAAGTTAGACAAAGAATTGATGTCTTTCAACCCGCTGCCGGTAAAGAGCAATAATATCTTTTCATTTTTATCAAAATAATTTTTCCAGGCTAAAGAATAAAATCCTGCCAGCACTGCCGCAGAAGATGGTTCAATTAAAAAGCCCAGTTGCGCAGCCTTTCTTTGTGCATCAATAATTTGATCGTCGGATACAGATATACAACCACCTTTACTTTGAATAATCGAGTGATTTGCCATATATAAATTTCGGGGTGCGCCTGCTGAAATACTGTCAGCAATTGTAACCGGTTTTTCAAAATTAAACTTTCCGGTTGTGTGATAACGGCATACGGCATCACTTCCTTCTGCTTGAACGGCAATTAATTTAGGGAGTTTATCTATTATTCCTAATCTGTAAAGATCACTGAACCCTTTGAATATGCCCGAAATTATTACACCATCTCCAACCGGGACCAAAATAATGTCAGGAAAATCATTTTGAAATTTAATGAAAATATCGAACGCAGCGGATTTTTTACCTTCAATAGTTAAAGGATTATAAGCAGTATTCCTGTTATAAATTTTATTTAAGTTTGAAAATTCCAGGCATGCATCGAATGCCAAGTCATAATCTCCATCAACGATATGCAATGATGCACCGTAGGCTTCAATTTGAATTCTTTTTACTTCGGGAATATTTTTAGGTACAAAAATATGAGATTTAAGTTTTAATCGTGCTGCGATACCGGCAAGCGAGCTCCCTGCATTCCCGGTTGATGCAGCAGATATCTCTTTTATTCCCAATTCGATAGCTTTTAGTGCCACAACAATAGATGCGCGATCTTTATAAGATAAAGTAGGATTGCGGGTTTCGTCCATCACAAAAATTTCATTTTCAATTGCGCCGGTTTCAAACCTTTCGAATGAAGTAAATAGTTTGGGAAAACTTATCTGTAAAGTATCTGGTTTCAATGGCCATAATTCAGGGTATTTTGAAAAATCGCCAAAGTTCAAATTGGTGAAGAAAGAAGAATCAAACTTCTTCTTTAGTGAATGATAATCGTACTCAATAAGGAGAACTCCGCGGAGCGGCTGATTCTTTTCACAAGTTCCGCAAACTTCACACAAATATAACAATTCTTTTTCGATGTATTCTGCCGAATACTCTTTACCGCAATCGAAACATTTGTAGAAATAATGTGCCATATTATTGGACGTAATAATCTATTAAAGTAGCAAAAGGATTATAAAAATCATTTGTTCTTTCGTCAATATCTACCCAATCTCGAAGCACCAACCCAACTCCGGGTTTGAATACAGTGTAACCGGCTTTCTTTGTAAATTCATTAATATAAAATGATGTGAGTGAATAGTAATAGCAATTAATAAAAATAATTGTGTCGCCGGAGGTTTTAACTATTCTGTAAGTATAATCAGTTTTAAATATTTCTCCCTCGGGTGCTAGTCCCAAATGATTCCGGATATCCCCCAAATTCATCTGTCCGGCTGAACTTCCAACATTACCCGGGTATTTGAAATCGAGGTTACCCGCAAAATAGAGACCATCATCAGTATTAGTATAATAGCCGTTGACAAGGGGGACTTGTGTACGAGACTGTAAATAATAACCGGAATCAGATTTTGATACAACCCGCAATGTATCTCTCTCAGTTAATACTTGAGATTGCCCGCTGGATTTATAGCCGACTGTATATATCCAATAATTGCCCACCTCAAGAGGAAGCAAAGCGTCATGGGTTTCTCCCGATTCTACCGGAGACTCATCTTTATTACAACTTGTGATTAGAAGTATAAGAAAAAATATTATCAAGAATTCTTTCATTCATTCATCACTTACATGGTTAAAGCCATAATCGATTTTGCTGTATGCAGCCTATTCTCTGCTTCATCATAAACTATTGAGATTTTTTCGTTATCTATAATTTCGTCTGTAACTTCATTACCTCTGTCAGCAGGAAGCGCATGCATTAATTTTACATTATCGGAAGCCAGCTTAATTCTTCGTTCATCACAAATCCAGCTTTTATATTTTGCAAGATTTGCAGACATCTCTTTTTTACACTCATTTTCATTTGAGAGATAATCAGAAACTGCGTATGATCCGAAACCTCCCCAGTTCTTTGGAATCACAACATCTGCATTTTCAAAAGCTTCGTCCATGTCGTTTGTAAAATTCAATTTTGCATTTGCAGCCGCAGCATTTTTATTTGCTTTATCAATAATATTATTGCTCATTGGAAATTCTTTTGGATTGGCAACAG
>JAENZU010000511.1 GCA_016841125.1 Melioribacter sp.
TCTTCTCTAATCAAAATATGTAAGATTTTCTTATGAAAATACCCCCCCCAAAAAACATTTTTTCAATTGTAAAAATTATTGATTAAAGACAAATCATAGTTCCCTCAATAAAATATATAAACCGTTAAAACGGTTAAAAAAATTTTTTATTTTTTTTGTTAACCCACGACTTAAGTCGTGGGTTAACAACGACTTAAGAAGCACTGCAACCGTTTTAACGGTTTTAATTTCTTCTACAAATTCGAAATGTTCATTTTTGGGGAACGGACTAAAATTAACTATTTATTTCCCAATAATGACAGCAAGAAAATTCTCCCTAATGACAAATCAGGGCTTAATTAAAGTTTGCTTAATTCGGAATTATATTACCGCTATTTGCGAAATATCGTTTCTCAATCTACATGTTCAATCTGCGCATAATTGAAGAGGCGCACTACAAATATAAAACTAATTCATCTTTAAGAAATTTTAATTATGATATTTTTCAAACCGCGATTCCAAAAAGAGCTCCCACTCCTGCAGTAATACCCATTGCAAGCGCTCCCCAAAATGTCACCCGCAAGGCTGCTTTAAAATTAGAAGACCCGCCAATTTGTGCTGACAGCACTCCCAATAAAACGAGACAGAGTAGTGAAGCCAAAGAAACTGCCGGAATAATTATTGAGCTTGGGACAATCAGTACTGCAAGCAAAGGCATTACAGCACCTAAGGCAAAAGTACCCGCGGATGAAAAAGCAGCCTGCACAGGACGAGCGGTGAGAATTTCTGATATTCCAAATTCATCTCTTGCGTGTGCTGCGATTGCATCGTGCGCCATTAGCTGATCGGCAACCTGCCTAGCCAGATTGGTATCCAAACCACGATCGACATAAATGTCTGCCAACTCTTCTTTTTCAAACTCAATATTATCTTTTAATTCTTGCCGTTCTCGCTCAATGTCTGCTTTTTCGGTATCCGCTTGAGAACTGACAGAAACATATTCACCTGCTGCCATCGACATTGCACCCGCAACCATGCCGGCAACACCGGCAATTAGAATATCCGCCTGCGCAGCTTGAGCAGCGGCTACACCTACAATTAAGCTAGCAGTTGATACAATACCGTCATTTGCTCCTAATACCGCGGCGCGCAGCCAGCCTACATGTTGGGTCCTATGTTTTTCCTTATGCAATGAAGTCTCCATCAAATTTTTTATTAAAGTATGCTTTCTGTAAATTTAATTGACCGCCGTGAAGTTTTAATAAATAGATACAAAAAAATTATGCAGCCGAAAAATCAATCATTTAGATTTCTTGATTTCCTCCAGCATCTCAAGCTGCATTTCTTGTATCTCAGCCATACGCTCCCATTGCTGAACCAGTAGGTGATCAATTTTTTGATGCAGTTGTCTCAGTTCCAATTCTGCTTTCAAATTAATTTTATAATCCTGTTCAGCACTACTTCTGTCTCTATCCTCTTGCCTATTCTGACTCATCATAATAATGGGCGCTTGAAATGCAGCTAGACATGATAAAACTAAATTAAGCAAAATGAAGGGGTAAGGATCAAAAGTTTTTGCAGTCAAAGCATAGGAATTTATAGCGATCCAAATAATAATGACTGTGAAGAATATTATTATAAATTTCCAGCTTCCCCCGAATGATGCGATGATATCGGAAAGTTTTTCTCCCATTGTTAATCCGGCAACAAATTCTTTCTCAACATCTTCGGAAATTGATTCATATTCGGTCAATTTATTTATCACATCTAATTCGAGATTAGACAGGTCTCCTTTTTCATCAGAGATAAGTTTCAACAAATATTCTTTGCGGTATTTTTGCAGATCATCACTGCAAACAAATCCGTTCATATTCCAATTGGGATGATTGATTTTTATTAAGTCAACAACCGAAGGTCGAACAATTATGGAAGGCAGAATTTCTGTTTGTGTTTCGTCTCGCCCGCATATTTGACATTGCTTTTTCATAAATCCTCTCATTAAAAAATGACCCCCAAATTCTGAAGTACCCAAATTATAATACTACCAAAACTGATCTCACTCTAAAAATAAAACAGTGGCCGGTTTTATTTTAAATAATTAATTGCCCGTCTGAATATTAAAAATTTTATCCACTTTAACTTTTTTAAGAATGCTAAGCACTTTATCGTCAACCTCGATTAAAGAAAATTCTACATTTCTATTCGTACACGTTGTGTAGGCGTAGATTAGTATCCCGATACCCCAGCTGGTAATATAGTCCAATCTAGATAGATCCGCTGCTATCTTACTGCTTCCATTTTGAATCAAGTCGAGTACTGTGTTTTGCACCTTAGCAGCATCCGACCCCACATTTAAATTCTTATCAAGAATTATTACAGACTTATCACCCCGCTGTTCAATCTTTATATCCACTTTGTACTCCTTATGATTTTTTTAAATCTCATAAATTATTTTATCAAAAGCCAATAATTAATTACACTTAATAACCACAAATGTGATATCATCGTCCGGCGCTCTATTGCCTCCCCACAAAATTTCCTCTTTCAACAAATTGTCAATAATTTCTTTAGGTGTTGAGAGTGCATTATTTAGAAATATATTTTTGCACCTTTCGCATCCGAACATTTCATTTTGTTCGTTGAACCTTTCGGTAAAACCGTCGCTCATCAGTAGAATAATATCCCCCGGTTTGATATCCGAAGTAAATGCCAGTTTGTATGGAAATTCTGCAAGCGAGCCAAGAGGCGGACCGCTGCTTTCGATTTCCACCACTACGCCTTTTTCCTTTTCATAAAAATACACTTCAGGCATGCCGGCATTTATAATTTCCAATTTCCGGTTTTTTATTCGCACAGCATTCAGTCCCATTAATAAGGGCTGAATTCCCATTGAATAAATAGATTTATTAAATTGCTTGAATGATAGCTCTAAATCGGGCATTCCGGCTAAATTTTGAAATAACCCTTTTGTGATGCTTACCATCATTCCGGCGTTTAACCCATGCCCTGTCGCATCGCCAATAACTGTGGTCAGTACGTTGTCTTCCGACAAATGAAAATCATAATAATCGCCGCCGACTTCGGTTGCGGTTTTCATATACACGGCAATATCAAGTTCCGGCAG
>JAENZU010000512.1 GCA_016841125.1 Melioribacter sp.
TCAATTTCAAGAGAACCGAATTGCCCGGCAAATTTTAATGTTAATGGCAGCATAAGGAAATAAGCGAATACAAGTCCGGAAAGAAAACAGAAGGTTGAAAATGCAACAATGGCACTAATGTATCTTTTTTCATTCTGTTTTAATGCGGGCGAAATAAATTTCCATAGCTGGTAAAAAATATTTGGTAAGGAGAGAACTATACCTGCAACCAACGCTACTTGAAAGTATAAAAATAATTGTCCGAAAGGTCTGAGATTTTGAAGTTTGATTTCTGCGGTTCTTGCGGGGAGTAAAAGAATATTTTCGATTAGCAGGTCAATAAATATCCAGGCGATAATAGTTCCGACAACAACGCCGATCAGAGCATAAAGAATTCTCCAGCGGAGTTCTTCGAGGTGCTCGAGGAATGACATTTCGATTTCGGCGCCGTCAATTTCGTCTGCTAACTGTTTTCTATCGTCAGATGCCAAATCAGTTTAAATCCGAATAGAGAGGGAAAGATTTACAAAGATCCTTAACTTCATACTTAATTTTTTCCAATTCATCCGGCTTTTCGAAATTCTTGATTCCTTTATCAATAAAATGAGCAATTAGTTTCATCTGCTCTTCCTTCATTCCTCTTGTAGTCATTGCCGGAGTGCCGATCCTTATTCCGCTAGTAACGAATGGACTTTTAGTATCAAATGGTATCATATTTTTATTTACAGTAATGCCGGCATCGCCCAAAGCATTTTCAACTTTTTTGCCTGAGATATCTTTGTTTGTTAAATCAATAAGCATCAGATGGTTATCTGTACCGCCGGATACAACGTCATAACCTAAACCCATAAGTTCAGTTGCTAATGTTTTAGCGTTACTAATAACCTGCTTAGTATAAATTTTAAAATCATCTGATAGTGCTTCGCCGAAAGCAACAGCCTTTGCCATTATTACGTGCATGAGTGGTCCGCCTTGAATACCGGGCATAACCTGGCTGTCAATAATTTCAGACATCATTTTCACCCGGTCCCCTTTGGGAGATTTTATTCCGAGTTTATTTTCTGAATCTTTATGAATTAAAATTATTCCGCCGCGCGGTCCTCTCAAAGTTTTATGTGTTGTTGATGTAACAACGTCGCAGTAAGGCAGCGGGCTGGTAAGCAAACCTGTCGCAATCAGTCCGGAAGGATGAGCCATATCACAAACTAAAAAAGCACCTACGCTATCTGCAATTTCACGGAACTTTGCGTAATCCCATTCGCGGGAATATGCACTGGCGCCAGCAACTATCATCTTAGGTTTTTCTTTTTTTGCCAAATCTGCAATTAAGTTATAATCCAAAAGTTTAGTTTCTTTATTTAAAGTATATCCAACGGAGCGGTATATCTGCCCCGAAAAATTAACAAAAGAACCGTGTGTTAAGTGACCGCCGTGATCGAGGCTAAGTCCTAATATTGTATCGCCCGGTTTGAGAAGAGCCATATAAACTGCCATATTCGCCTGGGAACCGCTGTGGGGCTGAACGTTAACATATTCGGCATTGAAAAGCTGCTTTAACCGGTCGCGGGCAAGTTCCTCCGCCATATCAACAATTTCACAACCGCCGTAATATCTTTTGCCTGGATAACCTTCGGCATACTTGTTTGTTAGAACTGAGCCTGCAGCAGCAAGAACTGCTTTAGAAACAAAGTTTTCCGAAGCAATTAATTCTAAATTATTTTGCTCGCGCTCAATTTCAAGATTATTGATTTTAAGTATTTCCGGGTCAGACTTGAGATATTCCAGCATGGCTCTTTCAATTTTTATTGAAAATTATTATTTAGATCTAACAATACTTCTCTGAATCCAGTCGTAGCATTTACCTTCTATTTTAACTGTGTCGCCAACGTTTATCTTTCTGAAGAAATAATCTTCAGTAGTAGGAACAGAATTCTTTAAAGATTCAACTCTGCTGGCTGCCGATGATGCAAAGCTGCCTCCGAGATTAACAGCTTTTTGATATGTATTAACTGCTAGCTGATAAACGCATTTATCAATAAATTCAAATTTGGCACCGATACAATTTCTAGCTTCCTGTTCATAAAGTTGTGCTTCGATAATGTAAGGGTAATCCCAATCGGGACTAACTTTACTGGCTTTTTGCAAGTATGAACGAGAAACAGATAGCTGCTCTAATTTCTTATATATGATTGCAATATTAACGTAATTGTCTCTGTTGTCCGGCTGAAGTTCAATAAGTTTCTTATATGCTTCAATTGCTTTTTCGTTCTCTTCCAATTTTTCGTAAGCTGTTGCCAATTGTTTCCAGTAATTAATTACTTCCGGCGACTTCTCAACTAAAAATTTGAGTGGTTCAACAGCCCTTTCATACATTTGAGTACGCATACAGTTGCTTGCATATTTCCAAGCTTTTTCCGGATTCTCTTTATCGAGGTCCCAAGATTTCTTTGTTATATCAACAAGTTCTTCCGGACTCTCGGCAATACCTTCAATCCTCTGAATCCAAACATCGTTGCTGGGGTCTGCTTCTGAAAGTTTTGAATAAAGATCGAGAGCTTGAAGCTTGTACCCGTTTTCATCGTTAGCATTTTGAATAAAAATAATTCCCAATCTATCTTTATAAAAATTATCAATATTATTATCCGCAGCAAACGCATTTTGATAAGCTTCAATTACTTCATCTACAGGCGCATCAGCCCAGTTTTCGAGAACGTAAGCTTTTTTAACGAGGTAGTAGCCTTTTTTATCCGGATCGAATTCAACGGCTTTATAATAAAGGTACAATGTAGTATCAACTATTTGTTTTAGTTCTGTTTCATCGGTAGCTACACTATCGTGCATGTACCAAAGAATTTCTTCCATTTTCGGGAAAAGTTTATACTTTACAAATTGTTCCGGTTTGTTATTAACAACATTCCAGCCGTGCGGAAGCGCACTAACAAAGTCGTCATTTTTATGATATTCATGAAATAGGCTGTATTCAGCCAGCATATTCAAACTGTCTGAAGAAGTAAAAGTAGTTTTACTATCCGCAAAAATAGCCGTGCTAAAAATTATCATAATTATTATGAAAGATTTGAACGGTTTCAATTTTAACTCCATTTTTGTTTT
>JAENZU010000513.1 GCA_016841125.1 Melioribacter sp.
TGTTATCTCCTCAGCGGCAGGTTCAAAAGGGCTGGTGAACCACGAAGGAATAAGCGCAGCAAAGGGGGGACTTGAGGCAATGGTTCGTTCGGCGGCAGTTACTTATGCAAAAAGAGGCGTCAGAATAAACGGTGTGGCGCTTGGTTTGGTGGAAACTCTTCTCTCAGAATTTCTTACTACAAATGATCTTTCGCTGAAAGCTTCCGTTTCACTTCACCCAATGGCAAGAATCGGCAAACCATCAGATGCTGCGGGGGCGGTATTATATTTGGCTTCAGACGATGCAGCCTGGACTACCGGAGTGATACTTCCTGTTGACGGCGGAATGACTGCTAATTAAGATTTTTACTTTGTATTAATAAAAAAACTCCTCTGCAAATTGAGAGGAGTTTTTTATTGTCTGGTGACCCTTATATATTAGATTCTTCTTTCGGTTCAGTATCTTTTTTAAAAACGCTTTCATAATTCTTTTTGCACACTGTAATTAACTTTTCTAAGTGATCAGAAATATTTTCCGTATCGGAAACCAAAGTTAAATAAAGCATGCTCAATCTAACCGAAGATTTATCTGACTTAACTCGCATAATTTGATTTTCATCTGTTTGAATAATGAAATTTTTGAACTTCTCCGAAATAATAGCTAGCTCTTCAAGATTTGAAAAATCCTTTTGGTCCAATATCTTCACCGTCTCTTCAATCTGATTTTTAACAATCTTATAGAGATCGGTCAATTCCTTTATTTGTTCATCTGTAGGTTTCTTATGATTATTGTCTATGTGATCATAAGCTTTTTGTGCAAGACTTTTTAGATTTGCGGAAATTTCCTGAACAGAAGAAATAATTTTACCGTACCGGTGTTCTTTTTTAAGATGTTCGTCCTTAAGCAATTTAACTGTTTTAAATACGCTTGAAACAATCTTATTAGATTTCTTTCCGATTTTCTTGGTTTCTTTTTTAGCAGATTTTAGTTGATCTCGGTCTTCATTAAACAAGCCTTCGTAAATATGCTCAATTGAGTTTGAAACATCTGAAAGTAATTCGCTTGTTTCATCCATGCATCCATGTATTGCATCTAATCCGTTCACTACAACTTTATCTTCTGCTTTTTCTCTATCATCTTCTTCGGCACTTCTTCTTTTGTGAACTACATGTGTTCTGTAAATAAAATATCCTGCCAATGCTATCAGAATTATAATTGCCGGAAGTTCAAAGAAATAGATAGTAGTGGCAAATATTGCCGCAACTGTAAAAGCCATGAATGCAGTAAAGAACCATCCGCCGATTACGGTTAATACTCCGTTTACTCTGTAAACCGCGCTTTCTCTTCCCCAGGCTCTATCAGATAAGGAAGTTCCCATAGCAACCATAAATGTAACATAGGTTGTGGAAAGAGGTAGTTTCAGTGAAGTTGCAAACGAAATCAAAACACTTGCTACTATAAGATTAACAGATGCTCGTAATAGATCGAACGCAGGTTTATCAGATTTCTTGGACGACTTAATTGCGGAGTCGTTAACATTTGCGAATCTTCTATTAACTGCTTTTTGAACTGAAAGTGGAGTTATTTTTTTAGTTAATTCAAGAGAGCTTACCATCATTCTTACAACGTTTCTTGAAAGCGCCGAAGATTCGAATCTTTCAAAACCCTCGCTCTGCCTTCCAAGATTCACTTCAGTCTTAGTAACGGATTGAGCCTTTTTAGAAAACCAAAGCGTTAACACCATTATAAGTCCGGCTAAGAGTAAAAGTAAAGTTTTTGATTTAACAGGATCTCTCAATGCATCCATTGTCATATTGATCGGGTCTGAACTTTCTAATCCGAAATTATAAGAACTTAATCCGGCAAGAGGTACTCCAATAAAGTTCACCAAATCGTTTGCGGCAAATGCGAGTGCAAGAGCAAAGGTACCGGCTAGCACTATCGGTTTTAAAATATTGATTTTTGTAAACCAGATCAGAAACTGAAAAATTATTGCCCACGCGGCAAAACCACCGCCAATGATAAGCCATGTATTATTTAGAACCCACTTAATAGTATCTTCAGTTAAAAAGCTTGAACCTTTTGCGCCTTTTACAAGAATAAAATATGTGATTCCGGAAAGTGCAAAACCGGCATAGAGCGCACCGTATCTTTTTACTTTTTTCTCAAATTCAAATGTGAAGATTAAACGAGAAATATACTGGATTACTGCACCGACACTGAATGCAATTACAATTGAAAGCAGAATGCCCGATATAATAGCTAAAGCTTTGCTGGTGTTTATGTAGGCGATCAGGTCTCCCGGTGTACCGTCTGCCTGAAAAACTTTAATTGCAGCAACAGCAACTGCCGAGCCGAGCAATTCAAAAACTATTGAAACTGTTGTTGATGTCGGCAATCCGAAAGTATTATACAAATCTAAAAGCAAAACATCAGTTAGCATTACTGCAAGAAATACGGTCATAATATCAGGGAATGTAAATAGCTCGGGATTAAAAATTCCTTTACGGGCAACTTCCATCAATCCGCTGGAAAATGTTGTACCGACGAGAATACCCACACTTGCCACAATTAGAATAATATAGCGCGGAGCTACTTTTGAACCGACTGCCGAATTCAAAAAATTCACGGCATCGTTACTTACACCTACCATCAAATCTGAAATTGCAAGTACAAAAAGTACAATCACAATAACTAAGTAAAATTCCATTCTATTAATCCAAGTTTATTATTTGATAGATAATAATCTCTAATTTTAAGCTTATTTTGTTTTAGTACAAAATTAAATTTATGTTAAGAAAATTCTCTTAATTATTAATTAACAATTTGAGGCAAATTAAGTGAACAAAATTTCATTTGAATTTAAAAAAACTTAATTTGAATAATAATAAATCATACCTAAAAATTTTGTGAGTTATAATATGAAATTCAACTTCTATATTCTTACATTTTTAATATCAATTGCTGCAGTCGGAGGTCAATCTAACGTGGTTTACAAAATAATTCCAAGCCCTAAATCTATTGAATACGGAACTGAAAAGTTTATTTTGAACGATAATTTAAAAATTCAAATTGAGGGGGAAAACAGAGATAAACTGTCCTACAG
>JAENZU010000514.1 GCA_016841125.1 Melioribacter sp.
AATGAATTTTTCAAAAACCAATTTATGGATTTTGAAAATGAGGAATTTGTTCCCGCACGTATTGCAGTTGAAAATAAAAACAATTATTTAATATATACAGAATACGGCGAAGCTCTCGGTGAAGTCTCGGGTAAATTATTATTCGAGACTGAGAATCAAGCTGAATTACCGAAAACTGGTGATTGGGTTATCGTAAATTTATTTGACGATAACACGAAAGCGGTTATTCATAAAGTATTGGAGAGACAAACAAAGATTTCCCGTAAGGCTGCTGATAAAAAAACAGAAGAACAGGTAATTGCAGCAAATATTGATCTGGTATTTATAGTTCAGAGTCTTGATAGTAACTTCAATCTCAATAGATTGGAAAGGTATTTATTGATGACGGAAAATGGAGGTGCTAAACCCGTAGTAGTTTTAAGTAAGTCTGATCTTTGTGATAACACTGAAGAAAAGGTAGCAGAAGTAAAATCGATCTCCCCTGAATTAGAAGTAGTAACAACATCCATCGATAATTCAGAGAGCATGGTTGATTTAAAGCAGTTTATTGAATCTGGAAAAACTATTGCTTTTGTGGGATCGTCGGGAGTTGGTAAATCAACTATTATAAATCACCTAGTTGGGAAAGAGATACAAAAAGTAAATGAAGTAAGGTTTTCCGATTCAAGAGGAAAGCACACTACAACGAAACGTGAATTGATAATTCTACCTTCCGGCGGTTTGCTTATCGACACACCCGGCATGCGTGAACTTCAATTATGGA
Organism: Melioribacter sp.; assembly: GCA_016841125.1. Classification (GTDB taxonomy): domain Bacteria; phylum Bacteroidota; class Ignavibacteria; order Ignavibacteriales; family Melioribacteraceae; genus JAENZU01. The sequence goes on from JAENZU010000514.1 coordinate 764, forward strand.
GTTCCTCAGAAGATCTGAGAGGTTCTAATCTGGAATTTGCAGAATATGCCGGTGACTGCCGTTATCTAAATTGTTCACACACCCATGAAAAGGACTGCGCTGTAAAAATGGCGGTCGATAAAGGAGATATCCCTAATGAGAGTTACCTGAATTATCTCAAAATGCTGAAGGAACTTGAGTATTTGGAAGATAAAAAAAATGGTTTCAAAGACACCAAAAAACGTTGGAAAACCATAAACACAGAGATGAAACAGTGGCGAAAGAAAGGATTTTTTGATTGACACTCTTCAGCGAATATAAAAAAAAAGCGAACCATGCAGTTCGCTTTTTTTTATTCTAAAATTACTTTGTGCCGACGACTGTAATACTGAATATTCCGGTGCCGGAATTTCTGAACTCGGTAATTTCATCTTTAGTTATGTATTTGGCGAGCAGTTCATCTTCCAAATTAATTGGTTTACTTTTTTTGATATCAATATTTTTGAATCCGAGTTCTTTTATAATCTCCAAATATTCATCTTGCTGCAAAGCACCGGAAACACATCCTGCGTACATCTCGGCAGCTGCTCTTAATCCCTCGGGAAGTTTCCCGTTCACAACTACATCGGAAATACAAAAATGTGCATCATTCTTCAATACCCGGTAAATCTCACTAAAAGCTTTATTTTTATCGGGAACTAAATTTAAAACACAATTACTGATCACAACATCAACGCTCTCTGATTCAAGCGGAAGATCTTCAATTTCACCAAGTTTGAATTCCACATTTTTATAACCGAGTTTGCGGAGATTTTCGTTCGCTTTGTCATTCATCTCTTTTGTCATATCAATACCGATAACTTTTCCGGTATCACCAAGAATCGACCGGACTACAAACACATCGTTGCCTGCGCCGGAACCAAGGTCAACAACCGTATCACCTTTTTTGATATCCGCAAATTCAGTTGGAACTCCGCACCCCAATCCAAGGTCAGCATCAGCCTCGTAGCCTTTCATTGCGGAATAATCATCCTGAAAATTCGTAAATTCTATAGTGTCGGAACAGCCACAGCAGCAGCCGCTTTTTTGATCGGCGATCTTTCCGTATTTCTCTTTTACAATATTTTTAATTTCATCAGGGGTATTCATTTTATTTCTCCTTTAACAATTACATGCTTTTGATAGAATTTCATTTAATAATTTTTTAGCCGATTGAAGAGCTTTTTGATTAACACAATAGCAGACCTTTGGACCTTCAATTTCGCCGTCAATCAAACCGGAATTTTTTAATTCCTTTAAATGCTGCGAAACAGTCGATTGTGAAAGAGGAAGCTGCTCAACAATATCACCGCACATACAAATATTCATTGAAGTGAGCACCTCAAGAATTTTAATTCTAGCAGGATGCGAAAGTGCTTTTGCAATTGCAGCCACTTTAATTTCTCGTTCACTAAATAATTCTTTTTTTGAATATGCCATAAATCCTCAATCGTATATCGTAAATATACGATAATTAAAAATAATGTCAATCTAAAAATTTAAAAATTATGAGAGATTGTATCACAATAATTTCAGATAAAAAGATTAGGCAGGTAATTGATTTTTCAAGGCGACTAGATTACACTTAATTTAATTGAGTTTTACAAAATGCAGAGAACTCAAGTTTTAACGTGGCTCTAATTTTAATTCTATTTAAAGATAGTTATTAACATGTTGAGTTTATTTTGGAATCAATAGGAGAGGGGAAAAATAGGAGACCGCTTTCACGGTCTCAAGTTTTTAGTTTAATTTTTTAACAGAGTCTTGTTCTTCTAATCTTTTTGTAATGTAAAAAGAAGCAACAAAACCTAATCCGGTAAATACAAAAATTGAAAGTGGAATCATAAACTCATTGGTTGTATCTTCAAATGCCATGGCAACACCAATGCCGATACCGAAAAATATTAATACAATTCCTATTTTCAACATTGTATAAGGATTTTTACGAGATTTCATAAATTCCATCATTTGTTCGTAAGACATTCCCTTTTCTATCATCATTTGTTTTTCTTTAGATTTGAAATAAAAATATGTTACCAATACCAAGCCTGTCACAATTATTGATATTATAGGTATGAATATTGCAATTACGCCTTCCATTTTATTCTCCTTTTGTTTTTCTACTTCTTATGACTGTTCTGTTTTCAAAATGGTTACAAAAAATATTTATTTCGTGTTTCATAACTTCAGACTAAGATTTTACTTGCAAAGGTTACAATTTTTAATTTTTATTTATGTGTAACCTTTTTTAATCTTTGTTTGTCCTTAACGGTGTATGAAGAATCTTTCCGACATAGAAA
>JAENZU010000515.1 GCA_016841125.1 Melioribacter sp.
TTCTTTTATTCAACTCTTGCAACAGCACAGAACCTGACCCGCCGAAAGATGAACCCGAACCCATCGTTAAAAGCATTGCTCTTTCCGCGGATAAATTTACTTGTACGGAAGTCTGGCTCTCTGTTTCTTCGGAGAATTTGGTTTTGCCCCGCAATGCCGGTATCTACCGCGGAGATTCTCTAGTTGAACAAATATCTCTCAACAAACCCGATACCCTTCTTTATTACGGCGGTCTTCTCCCGGCAAAGGATTATACTTTTAGAATGACAATCCCGGAAGATACTGTTGAAAGCAATACCACTGCATTCAGAACGCTGGATACCACAAGTCATAATTTTACCTGCCAGACATGGGAGTTCGGGGATTATAACAGCAGTGTCTTATATGATGTAGCAATAATAAATGAAAAAAATATCTGGGCTGTTGGCGAGATTTATACAACAGAAGATAAATATAATGCTGCACACTGGAATGGGAGCGAATGGGAACTGAAAAAATTATTTTATAACGGAGGTTTCTGGGTTATAAAAACATTACAGGCTTTTAATGAAAATGATATTTGGTTTGAGGGATTTATAAGATGGAATGGGACGGAGTTCATAACGTTACCGGTTCCGGCTGCATTATTGGGTTGGGATATTCTAGCAATGTGGGGAACATCAAGTTCTGATTTTTATATAGTTGGCAACTCCGGAAGCATTGCCCACTACAACGGTGTTCAATGGCAGAAAATTGAGAGCGGCACGGATTTGACTTTGACCGATGTCTTTGGTAATACTAATGGGGAGATTTATGTTGCGGGTGCCAGTATTCAATATGTTAAAGGTGTATTACTAAGAAAGAGTGCTACTAACACTTTTGAGACTATGATTACTTCTGAGATTATTGACGAGAGTCAATTATTTGAAAAATTATATGGTTCAATTTATTCTGTTTGGATGGACGAGACTAACACTCTTTTCTCAGCCGGTTCATTTTTATTTAGATATAAAAATAATAGATGGAATTTCGCTGAATCACTTCAAGGTAACTGTCTGAATTGTAATGCAATAAATTACCGTGGATATTTCGGCTCGGTTAGAGGTAACGGGTCCAATGATTACGTAGTTGCCGGGGAAAGAAATACACTGCTTCATTTCAATGGTAATACTTGGATGCAATTGGGTTTACCATATAGTCCGACAAGCAGTATATCATGGTATGAAGTGGCTCAGAAAAACGGTGCAATCGTAACTGTAGGAGTAAACAACAGAAAAGCATTAATTATGATGCTGAAAAGATAAGTTCAACTCAACTCAAAAAAATCAAAACGGATAAGTCAACACGTTGACGGTAGGAGGGATTAATGTAGGTATCGCACTTGCCCGGTATTATGCGATCCGAAGCACTTAAAAAATAGATTCCCGATAAAAACATTTGGGAATGACAATGAGCATAGAACATAAGGAAATAGTGCGACCATGCCTGCCAAGTAAAATTACACCTCTATATTCCCGCAATTTACAGAGCCAAATTTAGAACTAAAATTGCGGGAATATTAGTTCCTATAGGAATTTAAATTTGGAAAACTCAAATGCACAATAATAAATCCTAAAATTATTTCACTCAATTTTCTGCTTTGATAATTTTGTATATTCAACAAAGTCTTAATTTAATTTGAAAGGCTGAGCAAATAAGTGAAATTTAAAAAATGAGCGATCTCTCGGGGAAAACATACAGTTTCTGCGGAGTTATCTACAAATTGGGAATCAAAAGGTGCGTTGACATTCCGGCAGAAATCTCTGCCAATCTCGGCTCCGATAATTACATACCAGTAAAAGGTGAAGCCGGCGGAATTAAAATAAAATCTACACTTATTCCGCGCGGAAAAAATAGACACAGGCTTTTCATCCACAGCAGTATTTGGCAAACTTTAAGCATTGATGAAGGGAACGAAATAGAGGTTTGGATTGAATTGGATAATACCCCGCGTGAACCTGAACTGCCCGAGGATCTTGAAAATGCAATAAATGTCAGCAGCAAAGCGCTGAAGAGATTTAAATCAGCATCCCCAACTTTGCGGCTGCGGATTGTAGAGTGGGTAAATTCCGCCAAACAATTATCAACACGAGAAAAAAGAATTATTCAAACAATTGAAAGACTTGAGTCAGACGGAAGACTCGGATAAATTTACGGAGATATCATGAGCGGTTACACACTTTTAATTATTCTTATCGGCATATTGGCTTTATTATTTTTGATGGGATTTTTCTTTTTTGTACAATGGCTAGATAAAAAAATTGATAGAAAAGAGAGACTCGGAGATCATTCCAAATGGGAAAATGTTAAAAAGGAATCGATCTCAAATTCTAATAAGAGTGATTCTTCAAATGATTAAACTTCTTTTTTTACTCTAATTTTTTTATGATTTGTAGGCACGCTATTTGTCCCAATTAATATGCTAATTATCCCGATTTTCAATTTTTAGATCGGAAAAATTATTTTCAAATGTCTAATTCAGTAGAATTGTTGGAAAACAAACTATCAAATGTATATCAAAAGCTCAAATATTAAAGATGTTATTAGTGCATTCGATAAACTAAATGTGCAGGAAAACGAAGCGGTTTTTGTGGGGATATCATCATATTCTTCAATAAACGTAGAGGAATTGATTGCGGAACTTAACAAATTCAATGTAAACTTTTTTGGCGGGCTTTTCCCCGGTTTAATTGATAATTGGAAATATTACGAAAACGGGACGATTTTGCAGAAATTGGAAGTTTGGTGTAAACCGTTTTTAATTTCCGGCGATATTAGTACAGCAAATCTTGAAAAAATTACAGGTTCGGCTGAGGTTAATAAAAGCCTGTTAATTTTTATTGACGGCTTTGCAGATAATTTTTCATCTATTTTGGATGATATTTCAAATAATTTAGAGGAAAAAATTACTGCTTTGGGAGCTTCTGCCGGTAATCATTTCATTAATCATCAAAATTGTATTTTTGATAATTCCGGTTTTTATAAAAATTGCGCGGTCGCAGCGGGCATTTCAAAAAGTGTGAAGACAGGCGTTAGGCATGGTTTTAAAAAAGTT
>JAENZU010000516.1 GCA_016841125.1 Melioribacter sp.
TTTTTGATATTTTTCAATTCTTCCTTCATTATTCAGAAAGTTCATAGAATAATTTCAAATAATTATCTACAGACTTGTCAACACTAAACTCATGCCCCCGTTTAATGAGTAACTCTTTATCATGTTTTTTATTTAATGATCTTTCCATTGCTTTGAAAAGTGCCTCGTGGTCTCCAACAGTTACTAATTCACCATATTTACCATCTTCCAAAATTTCCTTTGGACCAGACGGACAATCGGTAGCAACTGAGGGGCATCCACAGGCGAGCGCCTGAATGAGAACTCCCGGGAGCCCTTCGTATCTTGAGGAAAGAGCGAATAAAGATACTTTTGATAAATATGCAAATGGATTATCCACTTGTCCTGTAAATTTAACTTTATCCTCAATGTTTAATGTCTTTATTAAATCAACCAATTTTTCATATTCAGTTTTATAATTATCCCGATCGCCGATAAGAAGTAATCTAGCTTCTTTTACTTTCAGCAATTCAGCAAAGGCTTTTATAAGTGTAGTAAAGTCTTTTTGCGGTGCAATTCTACCAACACCTGCAATAACCGGTATTTCTGATTGATTGAGCCACTCCTCTTCAACCGGTTCAGAAGCTTTCTCGCCGATATTGCTATCAATAACCGGGTTGTAAATTGTGCCTACTTTGTCGTTCGGTAAATTTACATTTTCGAGCAGGTCCTTTTTAACTCCATCAGATACAGCTACGGCAAAATCGCAAATAGGATACATTTTCATCGCTGTAAAATTTATTACTCTATCCCAAAGTGTTTTGTGGAAATAATAATAGACAGAGAAAGTATTTGACTCTCGAACAACAACATGAACTTTTTTTGATAATAACTTTTTGTAGCCAAGTACCAGTATATTTATTCTATTATGAGAGCATAAAATAAAGTTGGGTTTACTCTTCATCAAATACTTTAAAAGCGACCACGTAGAAAACAGAACCCTTTGCTTGTTAAGTGTAATTATCTGAAGGTTAGGTACATTGTTCTTATTTACCGCGGAATTCTTGTCCGCTACAATTACAAGATCAACACTTAATCCTTTTGCAGCAAGACCGTTGGCAAGATTTGCCATTACTCTTTCCGCACCGCCTGCATGTAAATTAGGAACCAGAATACTGATCTTACTTTTATTAATCATATTAAATGCACCTTTTCTGATAATAGCCAATCACAATATTTTTTTATCCCCAATTCAATTGGAGTGTCAGGATTATAATCCAATAATTGTTCGGCTTTTTTTATATCAGCGTAAGTTGTTAAAACGTCCCCCATTTGTCTTTCCTTATATTCTATTATTGCTTTCTTATCTAAATACCTTTCTAAAAGTTCAATTAGGTAAGGTAAATGAATCGGGCGAGAATTTCCCAAATTTAATATCTCGTAACCTTTTACGCGTTCAATGCTGTTTACCAATCCGCTTACTATATCATCAATAAATGTATAGTCCCTGCTGGTGACCCCATTTTTATCAAAAACTGTTATTGGAGTATTGTTAATAATTTTAGATGCAAAATTAGCAATTGCCATTTCGGGTCTTTGAGCATAACCGTAAACTGTAAAAAACCTCATGCAGAAAATATCGAAAGAATAAAGGTGGTGATAAGAATAGCAGATTAGTTCACCGGCTTTTTTTGATGCTGCATAGGGAGAGATTGGAAAATCAACTATATCCGATTCACTGAACGGCACTTTTTTGTTTTCGCCGTAAACAGATGAAGATGAAGCAAATACGAGTTTAGAAACTCCAAACTTTTTCATTGTTTCGAGAATATTAATAGTGCCATCCATATTTACTTTATAATATCCGATCGGATCATTTAAAGATGGTCTCACACCTGCTTTTGCTGCTAAATGAACAACTGCATCAGGCTTATGCTCTTCAAAAATCTCATTCAACAAATCCTTGTTCAGTATGTCGCCTTCAAAAAATGAAAAAGATTTATTTTCAGCAAAGAGCCCTAAGTTTTTCTCTTTTATTCTCCTATCATAAAAGGAATCAAAATTATCGATGGAAATTACTTTGTAATTTAATTTCAACAATCTCATAATAAGATTAGATGCTATAAATCCGGCACCGCCGGTAACAAAAATTTTTTTCATTATAAAATAGCTTATAAGTTTAGATAAGTTTTGTTCATTAATTGGGAATATTTTTGTTTCGAAAAATTTTCCTTACCTAATTTACATATATCTTCTCTAATAAGAATAGATTTGTTGTTGTTAAAATCTTCAAATTTAGAAACGTATTCTTCCGGCTGCGCATCGTTGCTCAGCACAATCCCAATATTTTTATTTAAAACATAATCACTATAATCGCCAATAAACTCTGATATCATAACAGGCAAACCTGTCATAACATATTCTGCGAATTTAGTTGGAGCTGCAACTTCATTCAAAGGATGTTTTTCCCTTATCAACATTCCCATATCTGCAGCCATCAAATAGTTAGGGACTTCATTTCTGCCAGCGGACTTGATGAAAAAACTATTCTCTTGCAAATATTCCGAGGCATATTTTTCAGCCTCTGCAACGTCGGGGGTTAAAACGATAAAAAATATTTCTTTAAACTTATTTAAAATGCCGCCCACAATTTCGAAAACTTTATCGGAATAGTGATAGTAACCTATTCCACCGGCGTAAACAAAAGCGAACCTATTTCTGATATTTAATTCTGTACGAATTTTAGCTCTAATATTTGCATCAAATGCAAAAATTTTCTCATCTGCAACACAAGGAATAGTATTTATATTTTGATCCGGCACACTATATTTTTCTTTGTATCTGTTAGTTAAAATATCAGAAACCGTAAATATATGATCGACCATTGTAACGGTATATTCCTCTATCTTTTTTCCACGATTCAAAGATTTTTCAATTTTACTTTCCGGAACATTTTTAAGTTTGGAATAATACCTGAACTCTGCTAATGCATCCGCCCTAACATCGTAAATTAGCCGCATATTTTTAAATCTCTTTTTTACCAAAGCGGCAATGTACGATGAAAATCCGCCGCGAGCATGAATGATGATTTTTTCAGCTTTTCTAAATTTCAA
>JAENZU010000517.1 GCA_016841125.1 Melioribacter sp.
CAGAAGGACGAATGCACTTTAAACTGCAGAGCGGCAGACCTGCATATGTTAGAAATGTTGTATCTGAAAGTCCGGGCGATCCATTTCCAGTTGAATTGAATTTATTTGAAGGTAATTATTTTAACGGATCAGTAATGCTAAATTGGGAGACTGCAACAGAGATAGATAATTACGGTTTCGAAGTCGAACGTGCAGCTCTAAATTCAAATATATCATCCGCATCCGGAAACAATAATAATTTCCAAATGATCGGGTTTGTTCAGGGTTATGGAAATAGTAATTCCCCAAAAATTTATAGTTTAATTGATCGTGAACCAATTATTGGAATCAATCTATACCGATTAAAACAGATCGATAATGACGGTTCATTTGAATATTCGAAAGTAATTTATGTAAATGCGGATTCCCCCAAAGACTTTAAATTATATCAAAATTACCCCAATCCATTCAATCCGATAACAACAATTAAATTCATCATACCGCAAATTTCAAGTGAAACAAATAATGGTGAAAAACTAAATACAAAGTTATCGGTATATGATCCCTTGGGAAGAAAAGTAGCCGAAATTGTAAATGATCAATTTGCACCGGGAGCTCATGAAATTGAATTTGAAGGTAACGACTTATCGAGCGGAATTTATTTTTACAATTTAACAGCCGGCAGTTTTAGTTATACAAAGAAATTTTTATTGTTAAAATAGAATCGTCGCTGGTTTAGCCGTTAATTCGCATTGATTATAAATGAGTGCAACATCTATGACATATTTTCAGGAAGTATAAAAAGGCAAATGAAGCGAAATAAAATGAAAGTCTACTTCATTTAAAAAAATGTATAATAAAAAATGAAGCAGACCATCAACAATTTACTCGTATCAGAATGTTGGTCTAACTAAAACTAATTGTCCGCTTGGGGATGCTGCTTCAATCCGGTCTTTATTAATAAAGGAACCTTTGTACTTCACAGTCCCGAGCGGTCTTCGGATATTAAATTCTACCGCAGCGTTGTCGAACCTTCCGCAAAGATCTGCATCAGAAATATTATTATCGGGATCATTTTCCCGACCATAAAATATTCCGGAGTTCAATCCTACATCATCCGAATCTAAAAATATGGTATGATTGCTATCCCCTTCTACTTTCCAAGTATTCTGAAAAGAGGGCACAAATGTAGCGTCCCCTCCTCCGGTCGGATCGTTCGACTGCTCACAGGCAGCAAAAAGTAAAATTGTTAGAACCGTAATAAATATATTTTTTCCACTCATGTTCGTACTCCTCTTAAGATCTTACTCTTTTAGTTTAAGTAATATTGCTTCTATTTTCCGGTCGAGTACCGGCAGTCTTCTTTCAAGTTCTTTAACAACTGTTTCAATTTCTGTTTTAATTTTAGTTTTTAATTCTTCAACTTCATCATCATCGGTTATGATCTTTCTATTGATTTTATTCATCACAACAATAGTCTCATTCAATCTTAAAATGTAAGGTTTATGAATTTCATCGATTGCGTAATTTACCGTCTGCATATACTCCTCTGCCAGTTCCGGGTTACTCCACAGACTTTCAATCAAGTTGTAATGATCAAATTTATTATTTGTGAGTGAGGAGAACACCTTATTATATTTATTGATATACAAAACAAGTTCATCCAATGCCATATTATCTTCAGCGGCATAAATGTTAATATTTTTAAACATAGTATTAACATCATTGATTGCCAGATTGAATTCACTCAACTCTTGAGATATATCCGAAAATAATGCATCCCGTTTTTTCTTTGCTTCAATCGCATTTTGAAAGTCTTCAATTTTGAAATTAAAATTTTCAGATAACTTCGATTTAAGTTCCTCCAGCATCTGCTGTTCCCTCTCTTTGGCAAATCCTAATTCTTTCAAGAGAACTTCAATGGCATCCATTTTATCGGCAAGCCGGTTTATCATATCATCATCTTCTTTTTCAGAATAAACAAGAAAGATCTTAGCGGTAAACAGTTCATCGGAGGGAATCGGAAGCCTGTTATCCAAAGGGGAAATTATTGACCAGTTTTTATCATTCACTTCAATTTCAACAAAGCTCAAATCTGCCGGGACCTCAAACTCAAACTCGCCGCTGTTCGTTGTTGTTATCTCCCCCAAAGAAACAAATCTGATCGTTAAATTTTCAACCGGGTCTTTATTCTCATCAAAAACTTTTCCCTTTAAAATTTTCGACTGAGAAAAACTTTCTGAAATAAATCCTATCAGAAAAATCGATATGATCGTTAATTTTAATTTCACTTATTTGAGTTTAATTATGATCGGCTGAGTTTCGGGTATCGTTACATACTCACGGTATTTCACGGTTCCGTTAATTGATGCACTAAGTAAAACAGAGTTGCCTGCTGCCAGCGGGAGCCAAACAGAAAAATTCCCAATTGAATCTGTGGTGCATGCGGCAAGTCCGCTGTTAAAATTCAAAACTGCATTGGATGCTGAATTTCCTGTAGGATCGAGAACGGAACCTCTAACTAAAGTGCTGTCTTTAATTTTTTCAAGTGCAAGATAAATCACTTTGCTCTCAGGTATATCGATTGGATCGAGAGAAGGCAATTTGTATCCTTCAATTTTCGGAATGAGTTTTACTTCGGAATCAACATATTGCGCCGGAAGATCTGAGAACTGCACTTCCCCGTTCCCATCTATTTGCCGCACCAGCCGCTGCTTTCCCAAATCGAGTATAAGTTCACCCTTGTTGATTATAGAGTTATCTGCTTGTGATGAAACCCTAACCGTCAATGAAAAAGTCGACTCCGGCTCGGCAAAGACGAATCCGCCGACAACTACAAGACAAAATAAAACAACCGGTCCTGTCAATTCCAACTTGCCGAACTTATTCTCACCCGTATATTTAGCATAGGAACGAAGTGCGCCGAATAAAAATGCTGCAGCGAATAAACCCGCGGGAATAAGGGCAATGTAGTAAATCGATTTTGTAATTCCATATTCCGCTGCTCTGGCAGAAAACAAAATGAAGATTACAAAAACGATAAGTGTTAGAAAAAATCCTGCCAGCGAAACGTACAGCCATGTGCGTTTATT